>CAYSCB010000006.1:0-20686 GCA_964429335.1 uncultured Aquihabitans sp. | reverse complement strand
GTGCGCAAGCACGAGCTCGTTCGACGCAACGAGGTGGTCGACGTCGACGGCCATCGGGTGAGGATCAAGGTCGGCCCGTTCGGCGCCAAGCCCGAACACGACGACGTCGTCGCCGCAGCCGAGGCGCTCCGTCGACCGTTGCGCGATGTCGCTACCGCCGCGCTCGAGGCACTCAACGCGCCTCGATCTCGGGGGAAACCGACCTGACAGACGTCGGAATCCCCCAAGATCGGCCGAGCAGCGTCTACCCGCCGGCGAGGAGCCGCTTGACCCGGTTCGGGGCGACACCATGGCGTTCGGCGACGGCCACCGCAGCGTCACGTCGTGTCGCACCCGCCGCGAGCGCGGCATCCAGCGCGGCGCGCAGCACGTCGTCGTCGACCTCGGCGGGCCGCGGCGCACCGTCGATCACCAGGACGTGCTCGCCACGGGGTTCCACCTCAGCGCAGCGGCGGAGCGCCTCGTCGAGGGTCCCACGCCAGGTCTCCTCGTGCAGCTTGGTCAATTCACGACACACCGCGACCCGACGGTCCGAGCCGAGCACACCGGCGAGGTCACCCAGCGTGGCCGCCAGGCGATGCGGCGCCTCGTAGAGCACGATCGTGCGCCGCTCACCGGCCAGTTCGGCGAGCCGTTCCCGTCGGGAGGGACCCTTCCGCGGCAGGAACCCCTCGAAGCAGAACCGGCTGCTGCGGTCCGCCAGACCGCTGCCGACGAGCGCAACCGCCCCGGCGAACGGACCGGGGACGACCTCCACCACCACACCTGCCTCGACCGCCGCGGCGACGAGCCCGGAGCCGGGATCCGACAGTCCGGGCAGGCCGGCGTCGCTCGCCAAGGCGACGACCTCACCGGAGCACAGCCGCGACACGAGCTGCTCGGCCACCGCGGCCTCGGTGTGCGCGTCGACACGGACCAGCCGGCCCGGCGACACACCCGCAGCCGCGAGCAGTCGACCGGTGCGGCGCGTGTCCTCGCACGCGACGACGTCGGCTGAGGCGAACGCCTCGACCGCCCGCGGCGACAGGTCGCCGAGGTTGCCGATCGGCGTGCCGACGACGACGAGCCGACCCGTTGCCGGCGATCCTTGCGACACGTCAGACATCAGCACAGCACCAGGTCGTCGCCGGCTGCCACCCCCCAGGAGCGGAACGCTCCCGCCTCGGCTTCGAACACGACGCTCGCACGCCACGACGGACGTGTGATCCGCCACGGCGGCACCGTCAGCACGCGCTCGATGCGGAACCGGTCACCGCCGAGGGGAACGCACGTCGCCACGTCGATCGCCATCCGCATCCCGAAGGTGTGCACCGATCTCGCCCGGAGCTGCAGCACTCCGTCGATCCGGTCACGTCCGATCAGGCCGCGACGCCGGGCGCGACGGGTCGTGGCCGTCTCGACCGACGCCAGCACCTCGCCATCGCACACCAGCCACGGCATGAACGGACCTCACACGTTGAAGCGGAACTCCATGACATCACCGTCGACGGGCCGGTAGTCCTTGCCCTCGACCCGCATCCTGCCGGCGTCACGGGCCCCGGACCAGGAGCCGATCTCCACCAGCTCGTCCCAGTGGATGACCTCGGCACGGATGAAGCCACGCTCGAAGTCGGTGTGGATGACCCCGGCGGTCTGCGGTGCGGTCGACCCGGCACGGAACGTCCATGCGCGGGTCTCCTTCTCGCCGGTGGTGAAGAACGTCCGCAGCCCGAGCAGCGAGTACGCGGTGTGCAGGAACGCCGGCAACGCCCCCTCCCCCAGTCCCAGAGCTTCGAGCATCTCGACCCGGGACTCCTCGTCCAGCAGCGCCGCTTCGGCCTCGAGCTGGATGCACAGACCGAGCACCAGCGACTCCGCCTCACCGGTCGCGGCGAACGCGGCCCGGACCGGGGCGAGGACGGCGTCGAGGTCCTCCATCTGGGATTCGTCGACGTTGACCAGCGCCATTGCGGGCTTGGCGGTCAACAGGAAGAACGGCTTCAGCAGGGCGAGCTGCTCGACGTCCATCCCGGCCCGGTACAGCGGCGTTCCGGCCTGCAGGTGGCCCACCGCCGCGTCCATCGCCGCAACCTCGTCGGCAAGGGTCTTGTCGGCCCGAGCCGCCTTGCGGCGCTTGTCGATCTGTCGTTCGAGGGATTCGAGGTCCGCGTAGACGAGCTCGATCTCGAGGGTCTCGAGCTGGTCGACCGGGTCGGTGGAGCCGGGCACGTCGTCGTCGACGAACGCCCGGAGCACGAAGACGATCGCGTCGACCTCTCGGATGTGGGACAGGAAGCGGTTGCCGAGCCCCTCACCCTGTGCCGCGCCCTTGACCAGCCCGGCGATGTCGACGAACTGCACGGCCGCGGGAACGACCTGCCTGGACGAGCTCATCTCGGCAAGGGCTGTGAGCCGAGCGTCTGGCACCTTCGCGACCCCGACGTTCGGGTCGACCGTTGCGAAGGCATACGGCGCAGCGAGTGCACCACCGCCTGCCAGCGCGTTGTAGAGAGAGGACTTGCCCGCGTTGGGCAGCCCGACGAATCCGAACCGTTCCACGCTCGGGAGGGTAGTGGCCGAACGTAGGCTCGGCGGCGTGGGCACCGACACGGCTCTCGGACGTGCAGATGCCGCTCTGTCGCTCGCGATCTACTACCTCGACCGCGGCGCTGCACCGGCCGCCAAGGCACGAGCGTTCCAGAAGGCGAGAGGCATCGTTGCCACTCTCGGCGACGACGAGCTCGTGCGGCGCGTCGAACACGACACCATCCAGGAGCTGGACGGCATCGGAGCGTCGACCGGTTCGGTCATCGTCGATGCCGTGCTCCGCCGTCGATCCCGGTACTTGGACGACCTGGCATCGTCGACGGTGCAGGATCCCGGCGAAGGCGCGGCACTGCGGAAGATGATCCGAGGCGACCTGCACAGCCACACGCGATGGTCAGACGGCGGCGAGACCGTCGAGAAGATGGCGCTCACCGCACGGGGGCTGGGCCACGAGTACCTGGCGATCACAGACCACTCCGCACGATTGACCGTCGCCCACGGACTCGACGAGACCCGTCTGCTCGACCAGTTCGCCGAGATCGAGTCCCTCAATGCAGACCTTGCACCCTTCCGAATCCTCACCGGCATGGAGGTCGACATCCTGCTCGACGGCTCCCTCGACCTGTCCGCCGAGCTGCTCGCACGACTCGACGTGGTCGTGGCCTCGGTGCACTCCAAGCTCCGCATGGACGAGCGGGAGATGACCCGGCGCATGGTGATGGCCGTCGCGGATCCGAACGTCGACGTGTTGGGCCACTGCACGGGTCGCATGATCACCGGTCGGGGCAGGCCACCGTCGAGCTTCGACGCTGACATCGTGTTCGCGGCGTGCGCACGCTTCGACACCGCGGTCGAGATCAACTGCCGCCCGGAACGGCGCGATCCACCCGAAGAGCTGCTCGCGCTGGCTCTCGAGTGGGGTTGCCGCGTCTCCATAGACACCGACGCGCACGCTCCGGGCCAGCTCGAGTGGCAGGCGTGGGGATGCGCGCTGGCATCCTCGATGGGAGTGGATCCGTCGCGGATCGTGAACACGATGCCGGCCGACGAGCTACTCGCCTGGAGCGCTTCACACCCGACCAGCTGAGCGCTGTGCTCAGCCGCCGGAGGTCCGCTCGTCGCGTCCAGGGACTTCGCGTGCGCCGGGTTGCAGGTCGTAGCGCCGACGCGAGTCCGAGCCGGAGCACCCTCCTTCACCTGTGCCCGACCGGGTCGCGAGCGGCCCGTCCAGTACCGGGTTCTCACCGCTGAAGACGCCCCACGGGCTCTCGCAACCGGGCACCACCCAGGCATGCGACATCCAACCGGCTCCTCCGCTGGACTTGACTCCGCCCATCGCCCGGCACGCTGACTCCGAGGTGGTGGAGTCGCCGATCACCCCTGCGCCGGTTTTGGTGCAGAGCCCCACATGGCGGTGGTAGTGGTCGTCGTCGCCGACGAAGCCCTGCGTGGGTTCATCATTGCCGGGCTGCACGATGTAGTAGCTGAGCCCGACCACGTGCGCGTCGGTGCCGTTGCCGTCGTAGAGCACCATCTCGGGTCGGTCGACGTGGAACTCTCCGTCCACCTCGGAGTACTTCATGTAGTGCGCCGCGATGCCGGGCAGGTACGGCGTGATCTTCACGTACCCGGCGGCGATGGCATCTGCCGCGGTCGGCATCGACAGAGCCACCGTGCGGGCCTCGGCGAGCTCCTGTGCGAGTTGCACGCACTGCTCCGGATCCACCATCGCCACCCAGGGCTGCGGTCCGAGGTGACCGCCGTGGCCTCCGTTGTCATCGGGCGCCACGGCCGGGGAGTCGGGTGTGTCGTTGGAGTCGGCTGGGTCGTGGGAGTGAGCAGTTCCGCCGTGGGTGGCTGACTGTGCACGCACGTAGGAGCGCCACGCGTCGTAGTCCGCGTCGGAGACCCGACCGAGGTGGTCCACCAGGAGCGACGCATCCACCTCTCCGCCGGTGGCCGCGCGTTCGGTCGCTGCGACCAACTCGTCGGACGGGCCAGGAGTCGACCCGTCGCCAGCACCACCGGCGTCGGATGCCATGGACATGGTGCCACCCTCGTAGGTGTCAACACCCATGGCTGCTGCCTCGCTCCAGTAGGCCTTCGGGTTGAACCCGCGGTCGCAGCGTCTGGCGTCGATCGTCGACATCTGGTCGTCGTGCGCGCTGTGACCGCTGCTGGCATCCGCTGCCGTCTGGGCCACATCCAGGTCAGCGCCGCGCGAGCGCGCGATGACGACTCCTCCGAGGGCAAGGGCAGCTACCACCACCGCGCCCACCGCTGCGATGCGTCCCCGACGACGGCGACCGCCCCCGCCTTCGTTCGCCGATTCGCTCTCCACCACGCTCCCCCTCGCTCGGCCCCACCCCGGATGCCAGGGAGCCTACGCCTCGACGCATCGCCACGGCTGGAGTCGACACCACCCGCTCCAGTAGGGTCGCATCCCTATGTCGAAGCGCACCAAGAAGAAGAAGGCCAACGTGCGTCGCAAGAAGGCCAACCACGGGCGCAAGCCCAACATGGGCCGCAACTCCTGAGCACCGCGGTCGTCTGGTTCCGCCGCGACCTGCGTCTGTCCGATCAGCCCGCCTGGGCTGCTGCGACCCGATCAGCCGACAGGGTGCTTGCCCTGTTCGTGCCCGACGCCAACATCCTGGCCATGGCCGGACCGCGGCGACGCAACCTCCTCTTCAGGCACCTCCGTGCGCTCGACGCCGGCCTGAGGGCACGAGGCGGCGGCCTGCTGGTGCGGACCGGCGACCCGGTCCGGGTGCTCACGTCAGTGGTCCGGGAGTCCGGTGCCACGAGCGTGCACGCGGATGCCGACGTGAGTGCCTATGCCCGCAGGCGTGACCGCCGCGTGCGGGCAGCTCTGGAGCCAGAGGTCCTTGTCGATCTCCATTGGGGTTGCCACGTCCACCGGCCGGGTTCGGTGACCTCGCGCTCCACGGGTCAGACCCACCTGGTGTTCACCCCCTACCACCGGGCATGGAGCACCGCCGTGCGCAACGACTGGCCCGAGCCTGTCGACATCGAGGTGCTCGATCCGGGACGCAACGGCGTCCCGGACTCCGAGGACATCCCCGTTCCGGAGATCGATCCCGGCGGCGACGATTGGCTCGGACCGGGTGGCGAAGACGCAGCCGACACACGACTGCTCGACTGGCTGGACCACGTCGACACCTACGACCTCACCCATGACCTGCCCGCCGATCACTCGGGTACCTCTCACCTGTCAGCGGATCTGCACTTCGGGACGCTGTCACCGCGACATGTAGTCGACGTGGTCGGCACCGCGACGGCTGGGCGCGCCGCATTCGTCCGTCAACTGGCGTGGCGTGACTGGTACGCGAGCCTCTTCCTGGAGCGTCCCGATCTGGTCGACACCGCGATGCGAGCAGACCTCGACGGCGTCGCGTGGCGCGCGGACCCCGTCGGCGTCGACGCATGGATCGCGGGTTTGACCGGGTTCCCGATCGTCGACGCAGGAATGCGGGAGCTGGCTGCAACAGGTTGGATGCACAACCGCGTGCGGATGATCACTGCCAGCTTCCTGGTGAAGGACCTGCTCGTCGACTGGCGGATCGGCGAGAGGCACTTCCGGCGGGAGCTCGTCGACGCGGAGGTGGCGCAGAACGCCGGCAACTGGCAGTGGGTCGCCGGGACGGGCCCCGACGCCGCACCGTACTTCCGGGTGCTGAACCCCGTGACGCAGTCACGCCGCTTCGATCCGGACGCGGCGTACATCACGAAGTGGGTGCCGGAGCTCGCAGCACTGCCCGCAGCGGATCGCCACGCGCCATGGGAGGCAGGACCACTCGAGCTGGCGGCCGCGGGGGTCGTGCTAGGTGATTCGCTCGTTGACGACGGCACCACATATCCGACGCGGATCGTGGATCACGCTGCTGCACGTGAACGGGCCATCGCCGCCTACTCGGCGGCGCGCGCCGCCATCTGAGGCGCGGACCCGTCCGGCGCCGCAGGGATGGCGCCGACGGGGTCGAGGTACCCTCGCCGGATGACTCTGCTGCGTGTCCCGCGCCGGTCAACGCTCATCATCCTCGCAGTCGCCGTGTCGGTCGTCGCGGCGGCATGCACGCCACCGACGGTGCCCGACCCCGGGGTGATCGCTCCACCCGCAGGAGGCGGCCGCGATCCGTCGGTCGACGTCGCACCGTCGAGCGGGTGCTCCCCTTACAGCGCTGGGCTCCCGGCGGGCCGCAGCACCGTGAGCATCGTCGTCGGCGCAACGACCCGCACCTCTCTCGTCGACGTCCCGTCGACGCCGTCGACATCTCCACGGCGACTGCTCGTGAGCCTGCACCCGTTCCTCATGGACCCACAGACGTGGGACTGGTACTCCGGACTCGCCGATGCAGGGAACGCACGCGGCTACATCGTCGTGACGCCGCTCGGGAGCCAGCCCGGACCCCGCTGGGCCGTTCCCGGTGGGCTCGCGTCCGACACCGACGACCTGACCTTCATCGGAGCGCTCCTCGACCACGTCGAACAGCACTCCTGCATCGACCGCAACCGGGTGTTCGCCGCCGGCTTCTCGGCCGGCGCGGCGATGGCCCAGGCGCTGTCGTGCACGATGCCCGGGCGCTTCGCGGGCGTGGCCGGCTCCGGTGGTGTGAACCTCACATCGCTGTGCCCCGACTCACCCGGGACCGACGCCCTGGTGCTCCACGGCACAGCAGATCCCATCGTCCCACCCGCCGGCTCCCAGATCCCCTTCACCCCACCTGTCGGCCTGGCGGTCGCGACGGTCGTCGCGCAGGACGCGGCACGCGCCGGATGTCACCCGACCCCGGTCGTCGACCAACCCGCTCCGAGCGTGCACCGCGAGGTGTTCCGACACTGCGGGGACGGTCGACGCGTCGAGTACCTGTCGCTCATCGGAGCCGGCCACACCTGGGCGGGGTCGCCGAACGCGCTCCTCGAGATCGTGACGGGTCCGACCAACACCGCCATCTCGGCAACCACGACGGTCCTCGACTTCTTCGACCGCCGCTGAAGCGTCGACGTCCACTGGACGACGGGCTCCTGGGCAGACGCGACGGTGCCAGGCGTCCGACTGCGGACGCCTGGCACCAGGTTCTGACGTTCAGATGGACGATTGGATCAGCAATCGGTCGACGGTGCGGTGATGACGCCGTCGATGACGTGGATGACGCCGTTCGACGCCTCGATGTCGGTCTTGATGATCTTGGCACCACCGATGGTCAGGTCCTCGCCGCTCTTCGCGATCTTGACCTTGCCCCCGAGCGTGTCGACGCACTGACCGTCGAGCTTCGCCGCATCGGCGGCGAGCACCTTGCCACTGACGACGTGGAGCTTCAGCACATCGGTGAGTGCTCCTGACGGATCGGCCTTCAACTGCTCCAGGGTCGCAGCGGGGACCTTGGCGAACGCCTCGTTCGTCGGGGCGAAGACGGTGAAGGGACCGTCGCCGGACAACGTCCCGACCAGGCCAGCGGACTTCACGAGGCTCACGAGCGTCGAGAAGTCAGGGTTGCTCGCAGCGATGTCCACGATCGTCTTTCCTGCCATGGCGTCGCCGGCAGTGGTGGTCGTGGACTTCTCCATGGTGGTGGTCGTGGAGCTGCCGCTTGCGTCGCTGTCCTTGGAGTCGCTGCACGATGCGGCGACGAGCGAGATACCGAGGACCAGAGCGACGACTGGCGCGATGAACTTGTACTTCATTGAAAGGCCTCCTTCAGGCTGTCGTGGGGTACTTCGATGGTTCTGGTCGGACGGATGCATCCCGTCGCACCGCCATCCCGAGCCGCAGTGCTGCTCACCTGCTGGTGGGGACGGTGCTGATCAGGGCCTGGAGCGTGCCGCCAGCAGCCGATCCGACCACGTACACGTTGGTCAGCGTGTTCCGCTTGACCCGCACGTCGTTGAGCGAGAGGACGTCCTGGCGGGTTCCTGCAACCCTCACGTCAGCGGTGTAGGCGAGGAAGGTGGGCAGCACGAAGCGGGCCTGCGCGCCGTTCGACGCTGCACTCACCGCCTGCACCTTGAGCCACGGGAGCCTCCGGCTCAGCGGGAACAGCCCGAGGTCCACGTCGACCGCTGGTGCGGCAGCAGCGTGGTGCAAGGCGATGGCGCCGAAGCCGAACCAGGGGCGGCTGGTGTCGTTCGAGAACACGTTGATGCCGGGAGTGCCGGCAGCGTCGACGTAGCTCGCCACCAGGGAGAAGCTCCCCTTGGCAGGAACCGCGACCATCCGGTCGATGAGGGTGGTCACGCCGTCAGGGGTCCGGATCTGAACGTCGTAGTTCCCTGCGGGCAGGGACACCGGACCGGCGGTGGAGCCGAAGGTGAAGTCGTCGAGCAGGCGGTTTCCGTTGACGTACACGTCGACGGGGGTACCCGGACCGGTCACCGAGTCCGGAAGGGGCAGCCCGTGCACGACGTACACCTGGGCCTCTCCCGATGGGGCGAGCGCCTTCGACGCCGAAGCCCCAGCAGCGGTCGGGACGACCAGAACGGCCGCGAGCACCGCCATGAGTCCAATCAAGATCTTTCGCATGTCTACTCCTCAGATCGCCGATGACGGCCGGTCGACCGTCATCGGGATCTTCGAACCGGAGGACCGGGCGGATGCACTGCGATCACCTTCACGTCGGCGAGAGCGACGTGAGTGTCCACGTCCCGGACTCCCGGTAGCCGACGCGTCCGAGGGGTGTCGAGGTGACGAGGTCGTATCGACGGGTGGAACGCAGCGGCATCCCGCTCGACGGTTCGAACCACCACTCCTCCACCAGGGTGCCCGACTGCTCTCCAACGAGCTCCTGGGTCCAGCGCTGCTGCTCGACGCGCACGGTCCGGCCACCCACCTGCAACTCGGTCGATCCCAGGTGCTCGACGTCCAGGTCGGTCGTGACGTCACCGCCGAGCGCGGTGTCGTTGCCGTGGCAGCGCACGCGTCCAGGTCGTGAACCGCTGAGGGCACCTGCGACGACGATCGGCGGATCGCAACGGAACTCGCTGCGGTTCGACACCGTTGCCACACCGAAGTCGAACGCCTGGAAGTTGCTCCGGGCCACGACGCTGACGCTGTCGCCCTGCCGGCAGAGCTCAAGTCCCTGCGAGTGGCTGGTGTTGTACTCGATGCGCCAGCTGGAACAGCCAGGGCCGGTCGCCTGGACCGTCACGGGCATGACAGATCCGTCCCGCTGATTCGTCGGCGGCCGATCCAAGACGCCCTCTCCCCGCCCCTCGGCCCGGTAGACGCCGGGCGGAACACCGGATCCCTCGCCGTGGGCGACGCTCTGGTCGAAGTCCCGTCGCGCGTGTTCGAGGGGCACCGGGGCGGGTGGACTTCGAAGGAGGAACGCGCCGATCAGGAACACGAGGGCGATGCCGCCCAGAGCTGCGGCACCGATCCAGATCCTTCTGAGCCGACCGGTCCACCTGTTCACCTGCTCACCTTCGCACCCGGGACCGCTCCGGATGCGTTGGTCTGGCACCGTCTGCGTCCCGGAGGGGTCGCAGACGATCGGTCAGGTGGACAGTGTGCCGCGCAGCACGCTGTTGCCGGAGTGCTGCGGTCCGCCGTCCAAGCGTTGCACGGAGACGTCGACGACGTCGTAGCGGGACGGATCGGTGCCCGGCGGGACGTCGATGACCGCTGCGACATCCGGGGTGGGTTCCTTCATGCTGGCCACCGACACCGGCGTGCCTGTCGTCGGATCCATCAACCACATCTCGTAGAAGGTGCCGGGTGCCGGAGCCGGCAGGTCGTGCATGTCCACTCGGAGCCGGAGCCGCCCGCCGCTGTTGACCAGTTGCACCTTGCCCCGGGCCGCGCCGACCTGGGCGCCGCCGTAGGGCGCAAGCACAGCCGAAGCGACAGTGGACGGACCGCTGTCGCGACGGGCGACCAGCACACCGGCACCCACTAGCACTGCGAGCACCGCAGCCGCTACGGCGAACACGATCCGGTGCCGTGGTGATCGGAGCCAGCGACCGTGAGGAGACGCGGCGAGGGTCTCCTGCGAAACGATGCCTTCGACGGGTTCGTCTACGACCAGGAGCCGAGGCGAGTCAGGCGGCGGGGCCGCCGCGTCGTCGTCGAGCGCTGCGGCGATCCGGTCCCAGAGATCATCTGGAGGGTCGCTCAACTCGGGGTCCCCTCCGGCGAGGGACCCGAGCAGCCGAGCCTCCCGAAGGAACTCACCGTCGAAACCGTCGTCGACCGCGTCGCCACGTGTTGGATCAACGCCGGTCATCGAACGCCTCCAACTCCCGTCTGACCCTCTGCAACGAACGGCGGATGGTGCTCTTGACCGTACCGAGGGGAGCACCGACGACATCGGCGATCTCCGAGTGGGAGCGACCTTCCAGGTATGCCATCCGAACCCAGGTCCCCGCCGGTTCGTCGAGTGCCTCGAGCACCTCGGCAGCCAGCATCTGCGTCGCCACAAGATCGATCTCCCGTTCACCCGCCCCACCGTCGGCGGACAGGTCGATGAGGTTGCTGGACGGCACAGACCCGTTCCGGTACATGCCACGGAGGTGGTCGATCACCTTGAAGCGGGCAATGCCCATGAGCCAACCACCGAGGGAGCCGGACGCTGGATCGAAGCCATGACGAGACCGCCACGCCGCAAGGAAGACCTCCTGGGTGACATCTGGCGCCTGATCCGCGACGAAGCGGCGGCAATAGGAGAAGACAGCACGGTGGTGCTCCTCGTAGATGCGCCTAAGGGCCTCCGGCTCGCCCGCGACGAAAGATGTCGCGAGGTCGTCGTCGGACAGCTGCGGCACGGGCCGAATCGTACTTAGCTGGTAGAGCCCTGGCGCATGACCCTTGGGTCGGCAATACACGCCGAGCGAAGGGGTCGGCGTCTGCACCATCAGCACGGTGATCTCTTCGTGGATCTCCCGCCCCCGGATGCGACACGAGGAGCCATGATCTGCGTCGGGATTCCACGATGCGCCTCGGACGTACGCGCATCCACTCCGACGCCGAGACCGAAGTGCCATCAGAGGGGGACCCGAGACGACCAGCACGTCTCGTTCACGAGGAAGGCCGGCATGGAGCACAGCACCGTCATCGAGGCACCGATCGAAGAGGTCTTCGATTGGCATCGCCGACCGGGCGCCATCGAGCGCCTGATCCCACCATGGCAGCCCCTGCAGGTGATCCAGGAGGCACAGGGGCTGTCGTCGGGCACTGCGGTGCTCGGTCTGCCGTTCGGCATCCGCTGGTCGGCCCGACACCTGCCGGCTGAGTTCCGCGACGGCGGACGATTCGTCGACCGACTCGACACGCCGATCCTTCGGAGCCTCGTTCCGTGGACCCACGAGCACTGCTTCGAGCCGATCTCCGACAGCGCCACGTTGGTCACCGACCGCGTCATCACGCGGGTGCCGGATCGGCTCCTCGTCCAGAACCTTGCATATCGTGGACGTCAGCTCGCAGGTGACCTCGCGGCCCACCGCCGAGCCGCCGACTGGGGTGCCGTGCCGATGACCGTCGCGGTGACCGGCAGCAGCGGACTCATCGGCACGGCGCTGTGCGCGTTCCTCAGCACCGGCGGACACCGCGTCGTGCGACTCGTCCGATCCGAAACCGCAACGTCCGCGCCACCCGACGCAGAGCAACGCCGTTGGGATCCGGATCGTCCTGACCCGCACGTGCTCGACGGCGTCGACGCTGTCGTGCACCTCGCCGGCGCACCGGTGGCCGGTCGGTTCGACGCAGCGCACAAGCGTGCCGTGCGCAACAGCCGCATCGGACCAACCCGCCGGCTGGCCGAGATCATGGGACAGCGACCCTTCGTGGTCGCCTCGGCAGTGGGGATCTACGGTCCGGACCGCGGTGACGAGATCCTGACGGAGCAGAGCGACCGCGGCGACGGCTTCCTCGCCGAGGTCGTGTCCGAATGGGAGGCGGCAGCCGATCCCGCCCGCGAGTCCCACAGCCGCGTCACCCATGTGCGCACCGGAATCGTCCAGTCGCCACGTGGCGGGGTCCTCCGACTGCTGCGGCCCATCTTCGAGATCGGCGCGGGCGGACGGATCGGCGACGGCAGGCAGTGGACGCCGTGGATCGGGATCGACGACATGGTCGACGTCTACCTCCGATGCCTGCTCGACGAGCGCCTGTCGGGGCCGGTGAACGCCGTCGCGCCCACTCCCGTTACCAACCGCGAGTACACCAAGGTGCTCGCACACGTCCTCCGGCGTCCCGCCGTCGTCCCGGTGCCGTCGTTCGGACCTCGGGCCCTGTTCGGTGCCGAGGCCGTCGAGGAGTTCGTCGCCGCAGGTCAACGTGTGCGCCCCGCGGCGCTCGATGCCTCCGGCCATCGGTTCAGGCACAGCACCCTCGAGCCGGCGCTGCGGCACCTCCTCGGCCGAGTCCGGATCGACGCCGGCTGATGGCGGAGCCACGAGGGTGACGACGACCACCGTCGTGCGCATCGCTGTCTGCCTGGCCGGCATGAGCGCCGGGTGGTGGGCCTTCGGTCGACCCCGACGGCTCAGCCGGGCGACCGGCAACACCACCGGCACCGTCACAGTGGTGGTTCCGGCGCGGAACGAGGAGCTCAGCATCGGGCACCTGCTCGACGATCTCACCGACCGCGACCCCGAGGTCGAGGTGATCGTGGTGGACGACCACTCCACCGATGCCACCACAGCCATCGTCGCAGAGCACTCCGACGTCAGGCTCCTGAGCGCACCCGATCTACCCGAGGGTTGGACCGGGAAGTGCTGGGCCTGCCACCACGGTGCCATCGCGGCCAGCGGAGCGACGCTCGTGTTCATGGACGCTGACGTGAGGCTCGCCCCCGGAGCGCTGCACGACATCGTCGCCGAACGGGAAGCGGCGGGCGGTCTGCTCTCGGTCCAACCGTGGCACGACGTCGACCGGCCTTATGAGCGCCTCTCCGCACTGTTCAACGTCGGCGCGCTGATGGGAGCTGCCGCAGGGAGCGCGAGGCCGTGCGCTGCGTTCGGCCCCGTGATGGCGACCGACGTAGCCGGGTACCTGGCAGTCGGTGGTCATCGCGCCGTGCGCGACCAGGTGGCGGAGGATCTCGCGCTCTTCAACCGCTACCGCGAGAGCGGCTTTCACACGGGGGTGGTGAGCTGCGATCCGAGGATCTCGTACCGCATGTACCCCGCCGGCCCACGACAGCTCCTCGACGGTTGGACCAAGAACTTCGCTATCGGTGCGGGCGCCATCCCGAGGCTGCGACTTGCGGCGGTGGTCGCCTGGATCGCCGCCCTCGGGACAGCCTGCGCCGCTCTGGTGGACGGTCTGGTCGGCAACGAACCGGCCTCGGTGGGTGTGGCCCTGTACGTCGCAGTTGTAATCCAGTTGGCCGCCATGTTCCGGCGATGCGGCCGCTTCGGATTGTTGAACGCCTTGGTGCTACCAGTGCACCTTGTGCTCTTCGTGGCGCTGTTCACCCGATCGGTCTGGCGCACCAGGTTCCGTCGGAGCGTCATGTGGCGTGGACGCAACGTCCACGTCGAGCCGATGCCCAAGGTCCACGAGCCCGGACGCGGATGATTCCGGGATCGAGCTGAACGCGGTGCTGGTCCCATTGAGCCCCGGATGGGCTGTCGCGGTGTCGATCCTGGCCTGGACCGCGATCGGCGTGCTCACCGGCCTGGTGGGAAGCCGATTGCCTGACGGAGCCATCGACCACGATTCGTGGCTCACCAGGATCCGGCCCTTCGAGGACGGTGGCCACATCTACCAGCGTCGTCTCCGCCTCAACAGGTGGAAGGATCGGCTCCCGGAGGCGGGTGCGCTCTTCCCCGGGGGCAGGTCCAAGCGTCACCTCCCAGGGCGTGACGACGAGTCGCTCGTCGTGTTCGCCATGGAAACCCGACGGGCCGAGCTGGTCCACTGGGCGAACCTGTTCGCAGGGCCGTTGTTCGTGATCTGGTGTCCACCGGCCATCGCTGCGGTGATGGTGTGCTTCGGGGTGGCCGCTCACGCACCCTTCATCTGCGTCCAGCGAAGCAACCGTGCTCAGATCGATCGGATCCTCGATGCTCGTCGGCGCCGTGGGCCACACCCGTCCGAGTGAGGTGGTCGGTCAGCTGTCATGCCTCGAGCACGCCGTCGACGATGTGCACGGTGCGGTCCGCGAACCGCGTGATCCGATCGTCGTGCGTGACGATGATCGCAGCGGTCCCCCGCGAACCCATCTCGGAGCGGATCAGCTCCATCACCTGCTCACCGGTCGCCGTGTCGAGCGCTGAGGTCGGTTCGTCGAACAGCACCAGTTGCGGTTCGTTCATCAGCGCACGACCGATCGCGACGCGCTGTCGCTGACCGCCGGACAACTGGCTCGGCAGGTTCTTCGAACGGTCGCCGACGCCGAGCTCCTCCAGCAGGCGGTCGGCACGACGACGTGCAGCGGCACCGGTGCGCCGGCCGAGCTCGTCGACAACGAGCAGGTTCTCTCTCGCCGTCAGGAATGGCACGAGGTTGACGGTCTGGAAGACGAATCCGACCGTGCTCTGGCGGAACCTGGACAGGCGGCGCGGGTCATATCGCGTGATGTCCTCGCCTGCGACCACGACCTTCCCGTCGGTGGCGCTCAACAAACCGCCGGCGATCGAGCACAGGGTCGTCTTCCCGGACCCCGACGGACCGAGGAGCGCGACGGTCTCCGCCTGCTCGACGGTCAGCGACGCATGGTCGAGGGCGACTGCGGGCTCGCCACCGACCTCGTAGACCTTGCGAACGCCCTCGAGCTGCAGAGCCGGGGTGGACGCGGTCGATGACGGGGTCGAGGTCATGTTCACGAGGTGCTCCCGATCGCAGATGCAGGGTCGATGCGCAGCACACGACGGAGCGAGAACGCTCCCCCGAGGACTGCGGCGAGAAGGAGGAAGGCCAGGTTCCACAGCGCCCTCGAGGGCCGGAGATCGAACGGGATCGAACCGGGAGGAAGTGCCAGGTCGATGGCCACCGCGATCGAAGTGCCGATGAGCGACGCGATCGCAGTGATGATCACGACCTGCAGCAACACGCCTCTGAACAGCCGGCCGGAGGTAGCGCCCACCGCCTTCAACACGCCGTAGAGCGGCAGACGTTCGATCGTCAGCAGCGCGAAGAACAGCGCCACCACCACCACAGCGATCACGAGCGTCACGCCGATGATCTGCCCGAAGGTGCTGTTCTGCTCCGAGACACCCGGGATGGCCTCGATCGCTGCGTCGAGGGTCAACGCATCCACGGCACCGTCGGTCACATGTGCGATACGTGCAGCCAGGACCTCGGAGGCGACACCGGGCTCGCCCCGGACCAGCAACGCCTGCGAATCGGCTGGACCGAGGACGGCATCTGGCCGGTTCGCTGCGGTCACCGACCTCCAGGTGTCGACCGAGGTCCACAGGGTGCCCTGTCCCGCATAGGTCAGGCCGTCGACCCACCCCACGATCCGCACCGGTGAGCGTGCCGGACCGACCTGCAACGTCTGGCCGACCCGGACGCCGTCGGCTTCGAGGGAGCGGTCTGCAAAGGCGGACCCGTCGGCGGGTGGAGCAGGGACGCCCTGGGGAGGGAGCTCGTAACCGACGAGGGCCACCGACGCCAGGTCACGTGGCGCGTTGCCGGGCACCCTGGCGCCGAGTTGGACCACGCCGAGCGCAGCGGTGTCCGCCACGCCGGGTACGGCTTCCACAGCCGACCTGGTGGCCGCGGTCACCCTGCTGCGCGGCAGCGACTGCTCCGCAGCCGAGGAGTAGACGACGAGGTCGGCACGTTGGGCTCGAAAGGCTGCGGTCGAGCCCGCGATCAGACCGTCGAGGAGCCCGCCCAGCAACATGAGCAGCGCTGCGAGGAGGGTGAGGATGGCCGTCGCGGTGGCGAATCGACCCGGTCGACGGCGAAGCTCCAGGATCTCGAGGCTCATGCCGTCACTCCTGCACCCGTCGTCGCCTCGATGGGTTCGATGCGCAGCACACGCCGCATCGAGACGAGGGCGCTGAGGACACCGAGGACGAACAGCGCCACGGCCCAGAACACCACTGCACCGGTCTGGAACCTCAGTGGGAGCCCTCCGAGGCGCCGGGAGGCGAGCGGGGTGTACATGGCGACCGCGAGACCGATGCCGACGACCATCACCACGACGACCTGGATCAGCAGGCTCCAGATCAGGGCTCCCGCAGTCGCACCGACGGCGCGGAGCAACGTGAGCGACTGCGCCTTCTGCAAGGTCAGGATCAGGAAGAACAGGCCGGTGACGAGAGGGACCACGAGCCCGTAGAGCAGGAAGATCAACCGGAACGACTGCTGGATCTGTGCGACACCGGGCGTCGATGCCACAGCGTCGGCCCGGGTGAGCGCCTCTGCATCGGGCACCGCTCGGTCGATCCGCTCGACGACCTGCGCGTCGCTCACCCCGGCACGTGGGATCACCCCGATCGCTGCAGGAGCGATGCCCCGGGCTTGCGGGTTCGAGGCTGCGACGACGTGCTCCAGCGTTCCGTACGTCGTGAACAGCGTCGGAGATGCGTGCAACCCGATCTCCGAGGCCTGTCCGACGATGCGCAGCTCAGTTCCTCCCGGCTCCACCCTGACGGTCTCTCCTAGGCCGAAGCCCTGATCGGCTGCCGACTCGAGGGCGACGGCCTCGCCCTCCGCGTCGGGCATCCGACCGGAGGCCAGCGTGGTGGGGGCTCCCACACGAGGGTCCTCGAACCCGACGATCGCGGCGCTCGTCGTCTTTCCACCAGCCTGGACGCTGAAGGTTCCCTGTCCGATCCGACCAGCGACGCCGACACCGTCGACGGCACGGATGTCCTTCTCGACTTCAGGCAGGATGACGCTCCCCTCGAGGTTGCGGAGGCCGTCCACGCTGTAGACGAGGACGGGAGCAGACTGGTGCTGGATCGCGCCGACGAACGAGGTGATCAGCCCGGACTGCAGGGTCTGCTGGAAGAGGATGAGGAAGACCAGCAGTCCGATCGCCACGCCCAGCAGAGCGAACCGGACCAACGCGCGTCGGATCTCGTGCAGAGCGAGGAACACCGCATCAACTCCGACGGGCTGACAGGTTGGATTGATGGATCATCGACGCTCTCTTCGAAGCCGGAGGCCTGGCGGATGCAAAGTCGACCGAGTCGCTATCACAGGTCGCCGGACCGTCCGCTCCAGCAGCGACGAGCCTGACGTCGCGAGGGTCCCCGGTTAGGGTCGACGACGTGGCCGAGCTGCCGCGCAACTTGACCCAGATCGCGCTGGGCGACGCGCCGGATGCGTGGAGGACCGCTGGGTTCGCCGTCGACGACGCCGGTCGCCTCCGACTCGGTCGGACCGAGCTGCTCTGCCTCGACACCGGAAACCTCGGGTTCGTCGGCTGGGCGCTCGACGGGATCGGCAACGACCTCGACGGCCTCGCCACAGCGGAGCGCCACAGCGACACACCCGCCGGTCACGTGCCGGAAGTGCACCCCAACGGGATCTCCTCGATCGACCACGTGGTGGTCCGAACCGGCAACTGCGGCCGCACCACCTCAGCGTTCGAAGCGGCCGGGCTGGAGGTGCGAGGCGGCCGCAGCACCGCCTCCTACGGTGCCCCGATGCGCCAGACGTTCTTCTGGGCAGGCGACGTGATCCTCGAGCTCGTCGGCCCCGACGACGGTGAGCCCGCCACCGAAGAGGCGACCTCGATCTTCGGGCTGGCGCTCGTCGCCCGGGACCTCGACGCGACGGCGACCGCGCTGGGGTCGTTGCTCGGCTCACCGAAGTCAGCTGTGCAGCCCGGCCGACGGATCGCCGGGTTGCGTCACCGGAACGCAGGGATCGGGCTCCCGGTGGCCGTGATGAGCCCTCACCCCCACTGACCCGGCCGCGCTCAGCAGCCGAATGCCGCCTGCAGGACCCGACATGCCTCGTCCATACGCAGAGGGGACAGCCTCGTCACCAGCCGACGAAAGGCGTCACGCTGGATCGCGCGTGAGGACGAGCACCGGACGATCACCCCCGGGTGCGGCGGCGAACCAGATCCCACCGCGCTGCATCGAGCACCCAGTCGGACCAGTCCTCGGCAGGGCCCCCATCGGCGATCTCATCCAGGGACCGCTCGCCTTCGTCTTCGTCCAGCGGTGCGGCGCGCCAACGGTCTGCGTCACCTTCCGATGCCAGCCGGTCCAGATAGCGACGGAGGGCATCACGGAGAAGCTCAACCGCGGCAGACATGGCGAGCCATCAACTCGCGATCACCCCGATCGTGTGCCAACCGGTGGCACCGTCGGGCGCCGGGTCAGCCGCCTCTTCGGTCTGCGTGACGCCGTCGGTGTCGGTCGCCCGAACCGAGATGGTGTGTCGACCCCGACTCGGAGTCCAGGCCAGCCTCCACTGCCGCCACGTGGTCCGGGCATGCTCTTCGGCGAGCATCGCCGCCTGCCACGGTCCGTCGTCCACCCGGACCTCGACCATCTCGATCCCTCGGTCCATCGCCCACGCGACGCCCGCGATCGCGGTCGGCCGGCCCGCAACGACGGTCGCGCCGTCGGTCGGTGTGTCGATGCGCGACTCGGTCTTGATCGGACCGAGGCGCGACCAGCCCCTCGGGATCCAGTACGCGTCGAACTCGTCGAAGCGGGTCAGCTCGATCTCGCGCAACCACTTCGTGGCGGACACGTACCCGTAGACGCCGGGAACCACGAGCCTCGCGGGGAACCCGTGCTCGATCGGTAGGGGTTCCCCGTTCATCCCTACCGCGACGAGGGCCGGCCGACCGTCGAGAAGCGTGGTCGGGAACCCGGCGGTGAACCCGTCCACCGAACGTCCCACGACCTGGTCCGCGTCCGGTCTGATGCCGGCCTCGTGGAGCAGGTCGTCGAGCCGGCAGCCCAGCCAGCGGGCGGTGCCGATGAACTCCCCGCCGACCTCGTTGGACACGCACGAGATCGTGATGTCCGCCTCGATCATCGGCCGCCGGAGCAACTCCGCGAAGGTGAGCGTCAACTCCCGGTCGACCTTGCCCCGGACCGTCAACGTCCAACCGTCCGGGCTCACCCGCGGCACCGACAGCGCCGTGTCGATCCGGTAGAAGTCGCTGTTCGGGGTCACGAACGGCACGGCACCCTCGGCGTGGACCGCTGCGGGGATCGCCGGCAGCGGTGACGCTGGTCGCGGCAGCACGACCTTCAGGCGCTCCGCCACCACAGCCGCCTGCTGCTGCAGCCACCGGCCTGCGGCACCGGCGATGACTGCGGCTCCCATGAGACCCGCGCCGAGTTGCAGGAACCGACGTCGTTCGACCTCGATCGGTCGTCCATCTTCAACGACCCTGGTCGACTGCCAGACGCGCCCGGCCCGACGGGCGAGCACCACCAGGGTCCCGGCCGACACGATGCCCGCGGCGAGTGACGGCAAGGGTCGCAGCGCCCCGGTGTCACCGCGCCCCAACTGGGCGACGAGCCCGACGAGGGCGAACACCGCGACGCCGGCAGCGCCGATCCACTCGGAGCGCTGGACCGCAACGATGCCGAGAAGAGCTGCTGCGATCACGAGGACCACCAGAACTCCCGCCATCAGCACCGTCTTGTCGTCGGTGCCGAAGGTGGAGATGGCCCACGAACGCACCGACGTGGGAACGACGTCCACCACTCGATCGCCGACGGCGACCAGCGGCGAGCGCACCGACGCCGCCGCGGCGACGAGCTCACCGACGGCGAGACCGACCGCTGCGGACGCGACCCCGACGAGGCAACCCGCCCAACGCGGTGCACTCGATCCGGACTCCACCACGCCAGTCTGCTCGCCGAAGCACCGGTGCGGTCGTCGACGCTCCTGCGGTGGCCGCGGCCGGTTACCGATCGGTAACGTCTCGGCATGGCCGACTACCGAGCTCCCGTCACCGACGCCCTCTTCGCACTGCGCCACATCGGCATGCTCGACGAGCTGTCGAAGACCGAGCGCTACGCACACGCCGATCCCGAGACCGTCGCCTCGATCCTCTCCGAGCAGGGTCGGTTCATGCAGGAGGTGTTCGCCCCGTCCAACGCGATCGGCGACCGCGTCGGGCTGACGTGGCGACCCGACGGCGTCGACGTGCCGGCCGAGTTCATCGCCGCGTACGCCAAGTACGTCGAGGCCGGCTGGCAGGGCCTCAACGCCGAGGTCGACTACGGCGGCGCCGGGTTCCCCGAGGCGGTCACCGCGTGT
>CAYSCB010000005.1:0-25304 GCA_964429335.1 uncultured Aquihabitans sp. | reverse complement strand
GTCCGGCCGATCGACTCCTCGATCGGCATCCCGGCCGTCATGTTGTCCCGGTGACGACTGAGCACGAACAGCGCGTAGTCGATGCCGACGCCCAGGCCGATCATCGTTCCGAGCCGGGGAGCGACCGTCGGCACCTCGATGAGCCCGGACAGCAGGCCGACGGCCGACAGCCCCGTCAGCAGCCCTGTCGCCGCTGTGAGGAGCGGCAGCGCCATCGCCGCGACGGTGCGGAAGGTCACGAACAGGATGACGAGCGCAGCGAGCACGCCGATCGCCTCCGCGGGTCCGGTCGACTCCTTCTTCAGCACCGTCGGGAGCTCGCCGCCGAACTCGATCTGGACTCCGGCCTTCTTCGCGTCGTGGCCGGTTGCGGTGAGCGCGTCGAGTGCCGGGTGACCCAGGTCCGCGGTGGAGCGGTCGAACTGGACCGCTGCGACGGCCGTGGAGCGGTCCGCCGCGATGGCGCCGGGAGTGCTGAGCGGGTCGGTGACCGACAGGACGTGTGGAAGCCTCCGGACCTCGGCGACCGTGGCCGACACGGCGGCCGCCGGGGCTTGTGCGTCGATCGTGGTGTCCGGGGTGTGGAACACGACCATTGCGGTCGCGCCGGCCCGTTCGGGGAAGCGCTGACGCAACAGGTCGACCGCGTGCTGGGACTCGACGCCGGGCACCTCGAAGGAGTCGACCGGCTTCCCGCCGACGGTTCGGTTCGCGACGACGAGAGCCAACGCGAACAGGACCCATCCGATGAGGACGAGCCTTCGTCGACGGGCCGATCCCCGGCCGATCCGGTACAGCCAGTTCGTCATCTGCCACCGCCTCTGCTCTTGGCTCCGGTCATCGTGCGGACCATTGTACGCAAGAATGCAGCAACTGCAAACATGCGGAACACGTAAAGATACACATGCTGCATGTGTGCTGTAGGCTCGCCCCATGGACGAACCCGGCCTCCGTGAGCGAAAGAAGCAGCGGACGCGGGATCGGATCGAGGCGGTGGCGCTGGAGTTGTTCCTCCGCGACGGGTTCGATGCCACGACCGTCGAGGGCATCGCCGGCGCAGCCGACATCGCGCCACGCACGTTCTTCCACTACTTCGCGACCAAGGAGGACGTCGTCCTCGCGGATTACGCCGGACGACTTCGCCGCCTCCTCGAGCACCTCGCAGAACGCCCGTCGGATGAGCGGTCCTGGGAGTGCCTGCGCCAGGCGTTCCGAGCGGTCGCGGCGGAGGAATCCGAGCAACGGGAGGCGATGGCGTCGCGGTTGCGGATCATGGCGGACGCACCGACTGTGGCCGCGCGCAGCCTGCTGCTGCAGTCCGGCTGGGAGCGGGACCTGGCCGAGGTCCTCGCAACACGCCCCGCCGCCCGTGGCCGGGACGAACCGGCTCCCGAACTCCTCGCTGCCGCTGCGCTCGCGGCGATGCGGGCCTCTATCCAGCAGTGGTTGCGGGATCCTTCGGTCGACCTCCCGGTGCGTGTGGACCGGTGCTTCGACGTGCTCGGGGAAGGACTGGACCGCAGCCACCGTCGCCGTTCCTGATCCCGGTCTGCTCGACGGTGGGTGTGGGAGCATTCCGCCGTGGCGGATGATCCGAGCCGGGAGCGCCTGACGCGGAACATCCGGGTCGTCTCGCTGGTGTCGTTCCTCCAGGACACCGCCTCCGAGCTCCTCTACCCGGTCCTGCCGTTCTTCGTCACTGGAGTGCTGGGTGCATCACCCGCGGTGCTCGGCCTGATCGAGGGCCTGGCCGACGGCACCGCCTCTGCGATGAAGGCCGCGTCGGGGCGGTTGGCGGACCTGCGGCGACGACGGCCGCTCGTCGCGGGCGGCTACGGCCTGTCGGCGTTCGGCAAGCTGCTGCTTGCGCTCGCGTCCGGGTGGCCGATGGTGCTCGGGTCGCGGTTCGTCGACCGTGTCGGCAAGGGGCTCCGGGGTCCGCCCCGGGACGCGATCATCGCCGATGACACGACGCCGGCGAACAGGGGTAGGGCGTTCGGCTTCCATCGCGCTGCCGACACCGCCGGAGCGGTGGTGGGTCCCCTGATCGGACTGCTGCTCTACGACCTGGTCGGCCAGCGGTTCCGTCCGCTGTTCTGGGTGGCGGTGATCCCGGCGGTGTTGAGCGTGGCGCTCGTCTTCGCCATCCGGGAGCGACCACACCCGCACGCGCGACACGAGAAGGCCTGGTCGTTGCGGGGACTGCCGCTGGAGTTCTGGAAGGTCATCGGCCTGATCGGCGCCTTCGGCCTCGTCAACTTCCCCGACACCCTGCTGCTGCTGCGGGCGAAGGACCTCGGCTTCGACTTCTCCGGCGTCGTCGTCCTGTACGTGCTCTACAACCTCACCTACGCAGCAGGCAGCTACCCGGCCGGGCTTGTCTCGGACCGCCTGTCGCGTCCGCTGGTCGTCGCTTCGGGTCTGGCCGTGTTCGCCGTCGCCTATCTCGGCTTCGGGCTCACGTCGACCGCGTCGTGGGCGTGGGTCCTGTTCCCCCTGTACGGCTGCTACACCGCGCTGACCGACGGGGTGACCCGCGCCTGGGTCGCGGATCTCGTGCCGGCGCACAGCCGGGCGACCGCACTCGGGATCCAGTCAGCGGTGTCCGGCGTCGGCCTGCTCGTCGCCGGGGTCTGGGCGGGACTTGCCTGGGGCGGGACGGGTCACGTCCCGTTCGTCGCCTCAGGTGTCATCGCTGCAGTCATCGCCGCGGTCCTGTTCGTGGTCGGCCCCTCCCGTTCTGTTCGGCGGTTCACAACCGTGAGGTTGTGAACCGCCGAACAGAACGGGGGTGGGAACTGGGGTGGGAACGGGGGTGCGGGAGCGGGCGACGCCGAGCGCGATCAGGAACCACGCCAGGCCGAGCGACCAGCCCGCGACCACGTCCGACAGCCAGTGCACTGCCAGGTACACGCGGCTGAGCCCGATCAGGGCAGCGAGGATCCCGAACGTCACGGCGACCACCCACCGGATCCGCGTCTCGCGGAGCACGATCCAGGCGATCATGGCGATCGCCAGGTACATCGCGGCGGCCTGGCCGGCGTGACCGGACGGGAACGACCACCCTCGTGCGTACACGAGGCGGAACACCTCCGGCGGACGCGGACGCTCGACGAGTCTCTTGGTCGTGTTCACGAGCAGCGACGCGCCGGCGGAGGACACGACGAGGGCGACGGCGAGCGCACGGCGATGTGCCGCCACCAGCAACACCACCGCGACCGCACCGACGAGCACCACCACGCGCACGTCACCCAGCACGGTCACGGTCCGCATGATCGACGTCATCCACGCGGAGCGGTGCTCGACGGCCCATCGCAGGACCCTATGGTCGGTCTGCACGACGACTCCGTCGCGTTCGATCGCCAGTCGGAGCAGGCCGAACGTCACGAGCGCGCCGACGACGAACACGGCACCGACGATCGCACGGCCGGCCCGGTCGGCCCGGTCGTCTCGAACGTCCATCGGTGTGGAACCTAGGGCGTCGGAACGAAGTCGACCGGCGCCTCGAACGCGGCCTTTCGGACCGCTCGGCGCAGCGTGGCCAGCACCACCGGTCCCAACACGACGATCGCGACCGCGGTCGTGATCGCCCGACCGGTGTCCCAGCCGAGCGTCGAGGTCGCGAGCGTGAACAGCACGAACCGGTGCAGGTTCGACCACACGGCGTCGCCCGGGACGAACGACAGCGCGGTGTCGGTGCCGATGGAGAAGGGCCAGAACCACATGTTCATGAGGAATCCGTAGGCGTATGCGGCCACGACGCCGCAGATGGTGAGCGCTGCGATCTCGGTGCCGCGCCGCAGCGGTCGCCCGCCGATCGTGTCGGGGAGCAGGCCTGCACCGAGGCCGACCCATCCGGCCGCCATCATCTGGAACGGCAACCACGGGCCGATGCCCGCGGTCAGGATCGCCGAGGCGAACATCGTGGTGTTGCCGAGGACGAAGCCGAATCCCGGCCCGTAGACACGACCCGCCAGCACCAACAGGAAGAACATCGTCTCGAGGCCCGCCACCCCGGCGCCCATCGGACGGATCGCCGCGCCGATCGCGGAGAGCACCCCGAGCATCGCGAGCGCCTTCGTGTCGATCCCACCGCTGTGGAGCTCGGAGAGGACGACGGCGATCACGACCGGGAGGATGAGCGCGAAGACGAACGGGGCGTCGGTCGTGTGGCCAGCGTCCCGGGGCGGCGACAGCAGCAGCGGCCACAGGAACATGACGAACCCCGCGATCGACGCGACGCCCAGCACGACGCCCGGTCGACGACCGACGGTCAGCACGGAACCTGCTCCGCGATCGGCGCAGCGGTGGCAGCGATGCCGAGGGAGTTCCGGACCTGCTCGACGGTGAGCCAGCGCAGCGGAGCGAGGACCTTCGCGACCTGTGGAGCGAACGCCGGGGACGACACCACCACAGCGGCGGTCGGTCCGTCAGCCACGATCTCTCCCTGTGCCATGACCACCACCCGGTCCGCTGTCGATGCCACGAACTCGACGTCGTGCGTGGAGACCATCACGGCGTGTCCCGACGCGGCGAGCTCCCGGAGGATCGTCGTCAGGTTGGCCTTCGCCTGGTAGTCGAGACCACGGGTCGGCTCGTCGAGCAGCACCACCGTCGGCGACGCGGCGAGCTGGATGGCGAGCACGAGCGCAAGACGCTGACCCTCCGACAGGTCGCGGGGATGCGCCGAGCGGTCGATGCTCACCACGAGCCGTTCGAGCAGCGCGTCGCAGGTGCCGGCCGGGCGTCCTGCGTCGACGTCGGCCTGCGCGCACTCCTGTGCGACCGTCGCGAGGTACAGCAGGTCGCCGGGCGTCTGGGGGACGAGGCCGACGCAACGGCGCGCCGCCGCTGGTGGGAGACCAGCGGTGTCGACGGCTCCACGCTCGACGTCCTGCACGCTCACCGTTCCACGTGCGCGCGGACCGGAGCCCTGGATCGCCCACATCAGCGACGACTTGCCGGACCCGTTGCGACCCATCAGGGCGACCACCTGCCCGGCGTGCAGGTCCACGTCGAGCCCGGCGACAGCGACGTTCCGGCCGTAGGCGACGACGATCCGACGGGCCGACAGCACCGGTGGGTCCGTCGGTGCGGGGGTCGGGAACGGCGGTGGGAGCAGCGAGAGCCGCTCGCGCAGCGCCGGTGCGACGCGTCGGGCATCGCGGACCGACAACGGCGGTGGTGACCAGCCGGCGAGACGACTGAGCTCGACGACCGGGGGCGCGACCGAGGATCGTTCGAGCACCTCCTCGGGAGGACCGGATGCGACCGACCCGTCGCCGTGCAGGTACACGACGCGGTCGGCGTACTGCACCACGCGCTCCAGGCGGTGCTCGGCGATCACCACCGTGACGCCCAGGTCGTGGACCAGTCGCGTGATCGAGGCGAGGACGTCCTCGGCCGCGGTCGGATCCAGGGCTGAGGTCGGTTCGTCGAGCACCAGCACCCGCGGGTGGGTGGTCAGGACCGAACCGATGGCGACGCGTTGCTGCTGGCCGCCCGACAGGGTGCGCAGCGCTCGGTGGCGCAGCTCGGCGATGCCGAGCAGGTCGAGGGTCTCCTCGACGCGCTTGCGCATGACGTCGGCGGGGATCGCGAGCTGCTCCATTCCGTAGGCGAGCTCATCCTCGACGGTGTCGGTCACGAACCCGGCGAGCGGGTCCTGGCCGACCACGCCGACGGTCGCGGCGAGGTCCCGGGGCGGGTGCGATGCCGTGTCGAGCCCGTCGACGACCACCCGGCCGCGGAGGGTCCCACCGGTGAAGTGCGGCACGAGCCCGTCGATGCAACCGAGCAGCGTGGACTTGCCGCTGCCGGTGCGCCCGACGACGACGCAGAGCTCGCCCTCGTCGATCGCCAGGTCCACGCCGGTGAGCGTCGGTCGTGCAGCGCCCGGGTAGGTGACGCCGACGCCGGTGAGCTCGACGATGGGCCGGCTCACCGGGTGACCGTCCCGCGGAGGTTCCGCGCGGCGGGAGCGGCGTCCGGGTCGGGGTCGGGGACGCGGAGGTCGATCGCAGCGCCGCTGTCGGATGAGGCGTACCTGACCGGAGGCGGAGCGATGACCGCCGGGAGCGCGCCGGCCAGGACGGCGAGCGTCACCACGACAGGGAGCTGCGGCCATTGCAGCGGTTGCAGCGACGGGACGAGACGGTCGGGATCCACCGCGGAGGTGACGTACAGGACCGCTGCGACGACGATCCCCGTCGAGGCCACGCCCCACTCGGGGAGTCGCCACGGGTCGGGTCGGTAGCGGGTGCGTCTGATCCGTGAACCCGACAGCGCGAGCCCGACCGTTGCGAGCGCCAACCCTCCGACGAGCAGCGGTGTGCCGAGCGGACGGGGCGTGGTGGCGTCGAGGAGGCCGTAGGTGCCGATGCACACGCCGAGGAGTCCGCCGACGACGAGCGCACCGGTCCAGCGTCTCGTCGAGCGCGGTGCATCCGTGGTGCGTCCGTAGCCGCGGGAGTCCATCGCTGCGGCGAGCAGGAGCGAGCGGTCGAGCGCGTCGGTCATCACGGGGAGGGCGACCTGGCGGAACCAGCGCGTGCGCCGCCCCACCTCGCCGCGCAGACGTCGTGCCCGCGTGACACGTCCGGCGCTCTCCACGAGTTGCGGTGCGACGGTGAGCGCGACGGTCACCGCTGCGCCGACCTCGTAGAGAGCCGACGGCACCGAGCGCAGCAGGCGCTTGGGGTTCGCCAGGACGTTGGCGGCGCCGATGCAGATGATCATCGTCGCGAGTCGCATCCCGTCGAAGATCGCTGCCAGGATCCCTTCGAGGGTGACCGGACCGCCGATCCGGATCCCCGCTGCGGCATCCGGCAGGGGGAGCTCCGGCAGCGTGAACAGGACGTGGGCGCTGTCCTGGCCGTCGAGCAGCACCCGGAACACGACCCTGATCCCGATGACCACCAACCCGAACACGAGGTAGGCGGCGAACCCGTTCGCCCAGGGTGCGTCGCTGCGTCGGGCCGACACGACGAGCGTGACCACGGCGACGATGATCCCGAGCACGAGCGGGTTCGTCGTGCGGCTCGCCGCGGTCGCCATGCCGAGCGCCCAGATCCACCAGGCGCCGGGGTGGAGGTCGCGAGCCAGACGATGGCCGACGGTCGCGGTCGGTGCGGCGATGGCGACGGTCATGGATCGGGTCGGGCCTCTCGGCGGACCCGACGGTTGACCACCGCCGAGGTGACGCCCAGTGCCGTGACCAGCACCAGCGCGGCCAGCACGCCGACCGGTGACGTCGTCGCCTGTCGAGGAGCGAGGTCCACCGCGTCCTTGTGCTGACCGTCCTTGTGCTGACCGACAGCGACGTCGTCGGTCCCGGCTCCCGACAGCGAGTCGGCCGCCGACCCGCTCTGATCGGTGGTCGCTTCCTCGGTACCGGCGGCGACGGCCGGCTCGCCGGCGACCTCGGCGGGTGGCGTGGAACCCGCTGCTTGCGCGCCCGGCGCTGTCGACGATGGTGGGGTCGCCACGTCGGGCAGGTCGACCCGGGGGCCACCGGCCGTCGTGGATTGTCCCGGGACGCCGGGGAGCGTCGGCGATCCGCCCTGGCCTGCCGGTCGGGGCGCCGAGGTGGTCGCCGGGGGAGCGGTGGGCCGGGTGGTCGTCGGCGTGCTCGTCGTCGGTGACGTGGGTGGCGTCACGGAGGTGTCGCAGTTCCCGTTGGCGATCGAGCGGGGGGCGCCGGTCACCCACGAAGGCGGTGCGACACGGGGCGGCAGCACCGGCGATGGTGACGACGGGTCCCGCTGCCAGTGGAACGACCAGCCCTCCACGGTTCCCTCCGGTGGTCGGCGGCCGCCGGCGCCGATGCTCGAGTAGCACCACGTGGCTCCTCGCGCCGCGGTCCAGTAGGACCAGTAGGCGGTGGTCGGTGAGGTCGTCTGGCACGGGTCGCTCGCCGGTCGGTCCGCTATGCGGCACACGAACCCGGGGAACCGGACCGTCGTGCGGTAGTCGATCCCGGCCGCCTGCAGTGCCTGCAAGCCGCTGTCGACCGCGACGTCGGTGCAGCGGACGGCGACTCCGCCGCCGAGGTCCCGGAAGTCGACCACGACGGTGACCCCGGCCGCGGTCGGACATGCTCCGTCGCTCGCTGCCGCGGCGAACGGGATGCCCGCGGCGAACGGCGCGACCGTCGCCGCGACGACGAACAACCACCCGACCACGACCGGTCGGCGGGGGCGGAGGAGGGTCATCTGCGGCGCCGACCGGACGCGACGAGCGACGCGGCGCCGGCGGCGAGCAGCATCACGCCCACGCCGAGCACCGGTCGCGGATCCGACCCGGTGCTCGCCAACGTCGTTGCCGACGGCGGGTTCTCCTGACCGGCTGCCTCGACGGTTGCGTCGGCGACGCCGGTCGTCGCGGTTCCCGGTGCCGGGGTGCTGTTCGGGGCGACAGATGGGGAGGTGGTCATGGGGGAAGTGGTCGTCGGAGCTGTTGTGGTGGTCGTCGGGGAGGTGGTCGTCGATGTGGTGGTCACCGACACGGGCGGGAGGGGTTCGACGGACTGCGGTCCGTACGGAGCGAGTCCCAGTCCCAGCACCGCCTGGGTCGTCGTGCGGCGCCACTGGTCACCGGCCTGGGCGGTGATGCCGTCGAGGACCCCGGTGGCGAAGGCCGACGGGTCGTACGCGATCGCACCGGCGTGGCCGGCGGCCGGGGACCCGGTGCTGTTGGCGGTGCTGAGCTGGCAGCACCCGACGATCCAGGCAGCGGCACGATCCGCCGCGGCTGTCTCGCCCGCGGCACGCAGGTACTGGGCGATGAGACCGGTGCTGTTGGTGTTCGCCGCAGCGGTCGGGCCGGTGCCGCCGAAGGATCCGTCAGCGGCCTGTCGCGACAACAGCCACGTCGTGCCGGCCCGGAGCGCTGTCGTGACCGTCGGCGTCCGGGGCGCCGCCAGCAGCGCTGCGAGCGACAGCGCCGTCGCGTCGGTGTCAGCAGCGGCGTCGGTGGTGCAGCCTGACGTCGAGGAGTAGGTGAGGCGGAAGCCGCCGGAGGGGCACTGCTGGTGGAGCAGGAAGCTCACCGCTGCCGGGGGGATGCCGTCGGGCGTGAGGGCGAGGCCGAGCATCGCCAGCGCCTGTGCGAACCCGTTCGAGGCGTTCCACGACGGCTCCGGCACCTGATCGGAGAAGCGGCCCGCCTGGTCTCCGACCGTCTCCATCAGCGATCGCAGCGCTGCTTCCAGGTCGACGCCGCCGGCTGACGCCGCGCGGCCCATCGAGCGGAGCGTGAGCACGATCTTGGCGGTGGTGCCGGCATCACGGACCGTGAAGCCGTCGTCGGTCACCCACGTCGTGAACGCCGTCGCGTTCGCCGCGAGGTGATCCGTCGCGTCCGTCGCGGCGGGGTCCGACGTGCGGCCAGCGGCGACGAACGCGAGCACGGCATCCGCGGTGACGCCCCACTCGCTCGAACCCGGGGTGAACCCGGGCATCGACCCGCCGTTGGCGCTCAGCTGTGCCGCCAACCAGTCGATGGCCTGGCCCGCTTCGGGCGCGGGGACCGGTGCAGCGGCGCCGGCACGGATCCCGGTGCCGATCAGCGAGACGGCGAGGCCGACGCAGCAGATCAACGTTCCCACGAGGCGGCGGACATCCGGTGATCCAGGGTGGTCCGACGTGTGCATGATCAGGTTCCTCCGGCCGATGGCCCGGGAGGTCCGTCGCACGACGAACGCTCAGGGCTCCGGCATCCGCAATCCTCGACGGACAGGCTCGAAGCATCGAACGGGCGGAGCACTCCGACTCGTCGGGATCCGGTGATCCCGACCCACGGCTGCGGGACAGCGCCGGCTTCTGACCGGCTTTCCTCCACTCGCTGAGTGATTCGCCGTCATTCGACCACCTGCGACGGCGCGGGGCAAGTGGGTCGACCGGGGTGGAGATGCGCCCTCCTGCTCCTAGGCTGAGGACATGCCATCGTCGGACCTCGAGGAACGGCACGACACCGTGACGCCGGGTCAGTGGTCGCCGCATCTGTTCGAGGCGCTCGTGCGGGACAATCCGGACATGGTCGCGGTCGTCGACCTCGACGGACGCTTCCGGTTCGTGAGCGAAGCCGTCCGTCGCATCCTCGGGCTGGACCCGGACGACCTCGTCGACCGCGACGGGTTCGAGTTCATCCATCCTGACGACGTCGGCCTCGCCGCTGAGTCGATGGCGACGACCGTCGCGAGCGGTTCGGGGATCCGCGAGCCGCTCCTGCTGCGACTCCGCCAGGCTGACGGCGACTGGCACCAGGTCGAGATCCTCACCAACAACCTCAGCGGCGACCATCGGGTCCACGGCCTCGTGATCACCGCCCGCGACATGGCCGCCCGGGTGCAGTCCCAGCGGACCGCGGATGAGGCCCGTGACCTCTTCGAGCAGGCGTTCGACCGCGCTCCGATCGGCATGGCGATCGTCGAGAACGACGGCATCCTCAGACGTGTCAACGCCTCGTTCGCGGGGATGCTCGGAACGACGATGCAGGGACTCGTCGGCTCCGACCTCATCCGCCTCGCCCATCCCGAGGACCGACGCGCTGCGGCTGAGCAGGCGCTTGCGGTGCTGGCGGGTGAGGATCGACCGGCGATCGAGGTCCGGTTCGTGCGCATGGACGGGGATCTGGCGTGGGCGCGGGTCACCGCGACCGTGGTCCGTTCCGAGGACGGCACGCCGCTGCACTCGATCGCCCAGATCGAGGACGTGACCGAGCAGCAGAACCTCCGCCAGGAGCTCCACCACGCTGCGACCCACGATCCGCTCACGGGTCTGCTGAACCGGGCGGGTCTCGAGGCGGCCTATCTGCGGTTCGCCGAACTGGCCACCCCCTCGGCGTTCCTGCTCGTCGACCTCGACGGGTTCAAGCCGGTGAACGACACCTACGGACACGCGGTCGGCGACCGTCTCCTGCAGTGCATCGCCGGGCGCCTGAACGACACGCTCCGCGACGATGCCACGGTCGCTCGCATCGGCGGCGACGAGTTCGTGGTCCACATCGCCGGAGTCGACGACGCCGACCGAGCGGTCGTGATCGGTGAACGGATCCGTGATGCGCTCGCGTCGCCGTTCGGTGTCGAAGGTCACGAGATCACGATCGGTGGCAGCGTGGGCATCGCCTTCATGGCACGACCAGTGGATCTCGAGGGCGCTCTCGTCGCGAGCGACCGGGCCTCCTACCGGGCGAAGTACGCGGGTGGCAACCGCGTCGTGCTCGTCCGGACCGGCACGTCCCACTCCTCGCTCTGAGACAGGATGGGGCGCCGGGTCGGCGGGTCGCCGATCCGGGTGAACGCCCATGACGACACCATCCTTCACGACCTTCCGCGGCGCGTTGTCGCGTCGCCGACCGGGCCTCACCGACGTCGTGGTGTTCGTCGCGGTGGTGCTCGTCCTCTATGCGATCATCCGGCTCGGTCGGGGCATGACCGTGTCGTTCGCCCCGACGGACGTGACGACCATCGACACGTCGCCGTCCCGACTGCCGTACTACGCGGCACGCAGCCTGCTGCGGATGTTCATCGCGCTCGGCGTGTCGACGGTGTTCACGCTCGTCTACGGCTACGTCGCCGCGCGGAGCCGCCGGGCGGAGAAGGTGCTCGTCCCGATCCTCGACGTGTTGCAGTCGGTGCCGATCCTCGGCTTCCTGTCGATCACCGTCACGGCGTTCATCGCGCTGGCACCGGGATCCCTGCTCGGCCTGGAGATGGCGGCGGTGTTCGCGATCTTCACCTCCCAGGCGTGGAACATGACGTTCAGCTTCTACCAGTCCGTCGCCACGCTGCCCCGTGAGCTCGACGAGCTGTCACGGAACTTCCGGTTCACCCGTTGGATGCGCTTCTGGAAGGTCGAGGTGCCCCACGCGGCGATCGGGCTGACGTGGAACGCGATGATGAGCTTCGGGGGCGGGTGGTTCTTCCTCTCCGCCGCCGAGGCGATCAGCGTGCTCCACTCCTCGTATGCGCTACCCGGCATCGGCTCCTACGCTGCCGCGGCGATCGACGCCGGTGATCTCCGCGAGGTGTGGTTCGCGATCGTCACCATGGTCGTCGTCGTGCTCGCGGTGAACTTCTTCTTCTGGCGGCCGCTGATCGCGTTCTCCGAGCGCTACAAGCTCGAGCTGTCGGAGGCCGCAGATGCTCCCCGGTCCCACTTCCTGGACGTCCTTCGCGGCACCCGGTGGCCGGCACTGCTCGGCCGGCTCCGGCGTCGCGTTGCTGATCCGCTCGGTCGTGCGATGGCGGTGTTCGGCACCGACACCCGGCCCCTGCGCGTCGATCCGCTGCGGCGCAACGTCGGCGACGCCGTCTTCGGGTTGCTCGTCGGTGCCGCCATCGCCTGGGGGCTGGTGAGCCTGATCGGCTACACGGTCGAACGAGACGGGCTCGGTGTCTACCTCACGGCGTTCTGGCTGGGGTTCGTCACGATGCTCCGCGTCCTGGTGCTCGTCGCTGTCGCGACCGTCGTGTGGGTGCCCGTCGGCGTGAAGATCGGGATGTCGCGTCGGTGGTCACGACTCGCCCAGCCGGTGGTCCAGATCCTCGCCAGCTTCCCTGCCAACTTCCTGTTCCCGTTCGCGACGCTGGCGTTCATCCACTTCGGTGTCACCCTCGATCTCGGCGGGATCCTGCTGATGAGCCTCGGCGCGCAGTGGTACATCCTGTTCAACGTGATCGCCGGTGCACAGGCCATCCCGAGCGATCTCCGTGAGGCGATGGACGACCTCGGCGTCACCGGCTGGCAACGGTGGCGGCGGCTCGTGTTGCCGGCGGTGTTCTCGAGCTACGTCACCGGTGGGATCACCGCGTCCGGCGGTGCCTGGAACGCCTCGATCGTCGCCGAGATCGTCACCTACGGCGGCACCACGCTCACTGCGACCGGGCTCGGCGCCTACATAGCGGAGGCCAGCAAGGCCGGCGACTTCGCGAAGATCCTCGCCGGAGTCGCCGTCATGTCCCTGTACGTCGTCGGGATCAACCGGGTGCTGTGGCGGCGTCTCTACCGCCTCGCCGAGTCCCGCTACTCGCTGAGCTGATCGGATCGACCGTGCCAGACGCTGCCGTCCGCAACACCGCTGCCCCCATCATCACCGTCAGCAACCTGACCAAGTCCTTCGACGGCCTCGATGGCCCGCTGCCGGTCCTCGACGGGATCGATCTCGACGTCAACGAGGGTGAGATCCTCGCCCTCCTCGGCCGCTCCGGGTCCGGCAAGTCGACGCTCCTGCGTTGCATCGGCGGTCTCATCGAGCCCAGCTCCGGCGAGGTCCGCTACCGCGGGAGGCCGGTGGACGGGCCGAACCCCGGCACGGCGCTGGTGTTCCAGACGTTCGCGCTCCTGCCGTGGTTGACCGTGCAGCAGAACGTCGAGGTGGGTCTCGAGGCTCGCAAGGTGCCTGCCGAGGAGCGCGCCGAACGTGCGGTGCGGGCCATCGACCTGATCGGACTGGACGGCTTCGAGGCCGCCTATCCCAAGGAGCTGTCAGGTGGGATGCGTCAGCGGGTGGGCTTCGCCCGGGCGCTGGTGGTCGAACCCGACCTGCTGCTGATGGACGAGCCGTTCAGCGCCCTCGACGTGCTCACCGCCGAGAACCTCCGCGGCGAACTCCTCGAGCTGTGGGACACCCACGAGTTCCCGACCAGAGCGATCCTCATCGTCACGCACAACATCGAGGAGGCGGTGCTGTTCGCGGACCGGGTCGTGATCCTCGGGGCGAACCCCGGCCGGATCCGCACCACGATGGACATCCCGTTCTCGCGACCACGTCATCGACACGATCCGGCCTTCGAGGCACTCGTCGACGAGATCTACCGGATCATGACCGACCATGCCCCGGAGCCGGAGGTCGAGGTCGCGGTCGCCGTGGGCGCGCCGGACGCGACGCCGGGTGAGCTGCCGCTGCCGTCGGCGTCGGTGGACGGGTTATCGGGTCTCGCTGAGATCCTCCTACGCAACGAGTCCGGGATCGATCTGGCGGACCTGTCCGACGAGCTCGTGCTGGAGGTCGACGACCTCCTCCCGCTCGTCGATGCGCTCGACCTCCTCGGCTTCGCGTCCGTGACCGAGGGTGCCGTCCGCCTGACCGATGCCGGTGTCGCCTTCGCCGGCGCGGACATCCAGACCTCGAAGACGATCTTCGCCGAGGCGTCGCTGGCGCGCGCCCCGTTGGTCGCGGCGGTCACACGCGGGCTCGAGCGCACCGGGGACGGGGAGCTCCCCGCCGGGTTCTTCACCGATGTCCTGCGTCGCAGCTTCAGCGACAAGGAGGCGCAACGCCAGCTCGACACCGCGGTCGACTGGGGTCGGTACGCGGAGCTGTTCGACTACGACGCCGGACGCGGTCAGCTCATCCTCGACGAGGAGCGGAGTCGTCCGGAGTGAAGATGTCCGATCCCCGTCGTGGCCATGGTTCTGTCGGGTCCAGGCGTTGGAGGAGGTCGACGAGCTGCTCGGACGGCATCGGTCTGGCGATGTGGTAGCCCTGGCCCGTGTGGCAGCCGAGCTCGCCGAGGAGCCGGAACTGGTCCTCGGACTCGATCCCCTCGGCGACGCAACGCAGGCCGAGGACCTTCACGAGGTTGATGACCCCGGAGACCATCCGGTTGCGGACGCGATCGGATCCCACCGAATCGAGGAACGCCCGGTCCAGCTTGACGACGTCGGCCGGGAGACGGGTCAGGTACGTGAGCGACGAGTAGCCGGTGCCGAAGTCGTCGATGGCGAGGTTGATGCCGAGCTGGTCCAACCGGTCGATCCGGGAGCGCTGCATCGCAGCGTCGTCGAGCAGCACGGATTCGGTGATCTCGAGGGTGAGGGACCGGCGTGGGATCCGGTACCGGTTCATGGCATCGGTCAGGACGCGGACGAAGCCGTCGTCCTGGAGCTGTCGGACCGACGCGTTGACCGAGATGCCGAGGCGCTCCCAGCCGGGGATGCGCTGCCAGTCGGCGAGGTCCGCGCAGGCGGCCTCGAGCACCCATCTCCCGAGGGGGAGGATGAGGTCGGTCTCCTCGGCGATCGGGATGAACTCGTCGGGGCCGAGCAGGTGGTCGCCGTGTCGCCATCGGACGAGCGCTTCGACGCCGCGGAGTCGACCGTCGGCCAGATCGACGATCGGTTGGTAGTGCAGCACCAGCGACTCGTCGACGGGTGCCTCCCGCAGTGCTGACTCCACGCGTTGGCGGTCGACCGCCCGTCGCCTGAGGTCCTCGTCGAACAGCACGACCTGTCCACGCCCTCGCGCCTTCGCCTGGTACATGGCGGTGTCCGCGTCGCGGATCAGCGCGCCGGGGTCCTCGAGGCGTCCGGCAGGATCGTGGGCGATCCCGATGGAGACGCCGAGGTGCACCGGCGTGTCCTCGATGACCACCGGTCGGAGCAGCACGTCGCGCACCCGCCTCGCGATGTCACGTCCGGTCTCGGGCCCGTCGGTCTCCTCGCAGAGCACGACGAACTCGTCACCGCCGAAGCGGGCGACGAGATCCTTCGGCCGGACGATCGAGCGCACCCGCTCGGCGACCACACGCAGCACGTGGTCGCCGAAGGCGTGACCGAGGCTGTCGTTGATCACCTTGAAGTGGTCGAGGTCGATGAACAGCAGCGACCGCCCGGGAACCGCTCCGGGCTGCTCGGAGGGACCCGAGCGCATCCGCTCCTCGAGCAGGGTCCGGTTCGGCAGGCCCGTCAGCGGGTCGTGGAGGGCCTGGCGCTCGAGCGATGCAGCGAGGTCCCGGCTCTCGCTGATGTCGTGTGCGACCGAGGAGTAGCGGAAGATCCGGCCGTCGACGTCGTGATGACCGATCACCTGGACCGCGAACGGGACGTGGGTGCCGGCGGCGCCGGTGAGGGTCACCTCTGTGCTCCACGTCCGGGTGGCCTCGGCGAAGCGGGGTGAGTCCCCGGGCCGCAGGACCAGCTCCTCGACCTGCCACGCCGTTCCGATCGGCGCAGCGTCGGGATCGAAGCCGAAGAACCTGGCGCAGGCCGGGTTCATGTACTGGAGGATCCCGTCACCGTCGTGGACGGCGACGAGGTCGTCGGTCAGCTCGAAGATCTCGGTGAGACGAGCCGCTTCGGTCTCGGCGGCGACGGTGTCGGTCACGTCACGCACGTTCACGATCACACCCGCGATGGCCGGGTCGTCGAAGTTGTTCGAGACCCGCACCGCGAACCACCGGGGCTCGCCGTCGGCGTGACGGACGCGCACCCGCAGCGACTCCACGTGTCCCGCGTCGGCGATCACACGGGCGAGAGCTTCGAGCAGGTCCGTCCGCTGCGGCTCGAGCACCACCGCTGATGCATCGCTGCCGATCATCGCCTCGGGCGGGAAGCCGCTGATCCGCTCCATCGATGGGCTGGCGTAGGTGAACCGGAGGTCCGAGTCGAGCACCACGATGCCGTCGTTGCTGTTGCTCAGCAGCGATTCGAACCGGCGGTGCGACGTCCGCAGCGCCTCCTCCAGGTCGATCCGGTAGGACATGTCGCGCGCTGTCAGGACCATGCCTCCGACGCCTGCGACGTCGCTCAGGTCCTTGCCCTTGATCTCGACCCACACCTCGCCACCCGAGCCGGTGAGGAGACGGAGGACCGCCGGGTCATCCTCGTCGATCCCGTCGTACATCCTGCCGAGCAGTCGCCCGGCCTCGGGGAGGTCGTCGGGGTGGACGAGCTCGAGCGGGTCGATGACGCGCAGCTCGTCCAGGTCCCGCCCGAGGAGCGCCTCGGTGGCGGGGCTGGCCCAGATCACCTGGGCTGTCGGCCCGAGCACCATGATCGCGTCGACCGACGCCTCGAGCAGGAGGCGCAGCCGATCGTCGGCGAAGAGATCGTCGGTCGCGTGGGAGGAGAGGTCGGTCATCGTCGATGCATCTGTCGGGTCGCCCCCGACTATCGGCAGCGCCCTGACCCTTCCTGAGAAAGCGCTTCCAGCGGCGGGTGCCCCCCCCTCGCCCGGGAGGAACCTCCGCCCTGACAGCACGATCAGCGCTCCGAGTCCGATCAACCGCGGCTAGAGACGACCGGCCGACGGAATCGTGCCAAGGTGTCGCGCGTGCCGGACCACGAAGACGTCGACGCGGCAACGACGTTCGTCGCCTGTTCGGGGGAGAGCTGGCGGAACCCCTTCGGGATGTACGCGGCGCTGCGTGACCGTGATCCGGTCCACCACGTCGAAGACGCTGACCACTGGGTGCTGTCGAGGTTCGACGACGTCTGGGGTGCCGCACGTGACACGGCGACGTTCTCGTCGGCGGACGGTCTCACGACGACCTACGGCGAACGCGAGTTGATCGGTCTCGACGAGGCGCGTCCCATCGTCATGATGGACCCACCCGAGCACACCGCGTTCCGTCGGTTGGTCGCCTCGCGCTTCACACCGCGGCGTGTCGCGTCGATCGAGCCGATGGTGCGGGACTGGATCGGGATCCGGCTCGACGGCCTCCGCGGCGAGGAGGAGGTCGACGTCGTCGAGGTGCTGTTCAAGCCGTTGCCGAGCATGGTCGTCGCCCACTTCCTCGGGGTTGCCGAGCAGGACCGGGATCGCTTCGACGGCTGGACCGAGGCCATCGTGGAGGCGAACGCCCAGGGCAACGTGACCTCGGCCGCCGAGGCGCTGCGCGATCTGCTCGGCTACTTCTCCGAGCTCGTCGAACGTCGACGGGTCGATCCGGGTGACGACGTGATCTCGGACCTGGTGGGATCGACCGAGGTCCGTGACGCTGCGCCGCTGCTGCAGATCCTCGGGTTCGCGTTCACGATGGTCGCCGGCGGCAACGACACGACGACCGGCTTCCTCGGCCACGCGGCCGTCGAGCTCGCAGGCGCGCCGCGCCAGCGGGCCGAGCTGGTCGAGGATCCGTCGCTGATCCCCGACGCGGTCGAGGAGCTGCTGCGACTCGCGTCTCCGGTGCAGGGACTTGCGCGCACCACGACGACCGACGTCACGCTGCACGGTCGCACCATCCCCGCAGGTCGCAAGGTGCTGCTGCTGTACGGCTCGGCGAACCGGGACCCCCGTGAGTTCGGCGCCGATGCGGAGCTCCTCGACGTCCACCGGCGGATCCCACGGATGATGACGTTCGGCTACGGCGCGCACCACTGCCTCGGAGCGGCGGTCGGAGGGTGATGGGGTCGTCACCTCCTCGACTCGTCAATTGCTCTAGCGAGCGGTAGAAATAGAAGCTCGGCAACGGAATTGGAGGAGTTGCATGGGCATCGCGGCACCGCAGAGCGAACCGGTGCGGGACCTGGATACTCCCGAGGAGATCGCAGAGTTGGTCCGACGTTTCTACCAGGGTGTCGCGCAGGACGATCTGCTCGGTCCGATGTTCAACGACGTCGCGCAGGTGGACTGGTCCGAGCACCTGCCGAAGCTCACGAGGTTCTGGTCACGTGCGCTGCTCGGCATCGAGGGATACCAGGGCAACCCGTTCCGGGCGCACCAACTCGTCAACGACCGTGAGCCGTTCACGACGGCGCACTTCCAGCGCTGGCTCGAGATGTTCCACGAGACCGTCGAGGAGGGCTGGGTCGGTCCGTACGCGGATCGGATCCTCGAGATCGCGCACCGGGTCGCCCAGGTGCACCACCACCAACTCGTGGAGGTGACCTCGACCGCCCCGGAGGTGACCCCGATGGTCCTGGGGAGGTCGGGATCGTGAGCGCCGACCTGGACACCCGGACCGCGGTGCACGACCTGGTGGTCGACTTCTACCGCGAGATCGTGTTCGACGATCTGCTCGAACACGTCTTCGGCGACGTCGCCGAGGTCGACTGGGAGCTCCACATCCCGAAGCTCGTCGACTACTGGTGCCGGATCCTGTTGGACGATCCGGAGCCGAAGTACCCGATCATGGCCGCGCACCGCGACCTCCACGCGCTCGAACCCCTGCATCCGGAGCACTGCGACCGCTGGTGGACGTTGTGGTCGACCTGCATCGACCGGCAGTGGAGCGGGCCCCGTGCGCAGCACGCACGGGACCACGCGTCGTCGCTGATGTCGGGCATGGCGCGTCACGTGTTCGGCTTCGAGTGGTCGCCCCCGGAGCTCACGGCCGACGACGTCGACCTGCTCGTCTCCTGAGCCGTGACAGCCTCGGTCAGCCGAGGTCGTCGAGCAGGTCGTTCATCCTGGAACGGAAGCGCTTGATCTCGTCGCGGTGCTGCAACGTCAGGGACGCGAGCAGCTGCTCGCCACGGGATGTGAGCGTGCTGAGCTGCCGGCGGTGGTCTGCGGGGTCGCTCGTCGTGTGCACGAGACCGGCGGCGACGGCCCGGTGGACGAGCTCGGCGGTCGAGTGCGGCCGGAGTTGGAGCACCTCCGCGAGGTCGGCGATCGCCGGCGGGTGCTGCCCGCCCCATCCCCGGATCGCGAGCAGCAGCTGGTGCTGGTTCGGGGTCATCCCGGCGGAACGTGCAGCGTCTTCGGAGAACCGCTGGAACACCCGTAGCGCGTGCCGGAAGCGGGCGAGCGTCCGGTAGTCCTCGTCGGACAGCGGCCGGTGTCCGGCAGCGGGATCGGTGGGGGAGCTCATGTCGGGGGCGTCACGTCGGTGGTGGCGAGACGGGTCGACGCTCGCGTTGGGTCTCGATGAGCCGGACGCGGTCGGTCGCGAAGATCGCCACCACGGCGGCGACGAGCAGCGCGGGCAGCAGCGGGAGCCCGGCCATCTCCGTCACGACGAGGGTGGTGCCGATCGGCGTCTTGGTGACGCCGACGCAGAGCGCCACCATCGCGCATGCCATCACGACCGGCTCGTTCAGCGCCGGGAACACCAGGTGGGCCGCCTGGCCGAACGCAGCGCCCATGAAGAACAGCGGGATGATGAAGCCGCCCTTCCACCCCGACGCCAGGGTGACCGTGGTGCCGAGCAGCTTGGCGACGATGGCCACGGCGAGCGCCCCACCCGCGAGCCTCGCGTCGAACAGGGAGCCGAGCTGCTGCTCTCCGAAGGTCAGCGCATACGGCGACCACCAGCCGAGGAGCCCGAGGAGGAGACCACCGGCGACGTATCGGGCCGCCGTCGGGAAGGGGCGGAGCACTCGACGCAGCGAATGCGTCGTGGTCGCGAACACAGCGGCCCCTCCGGCTCCGAGGAACCCGATGATCACCGCGACGCCGAGGTCGCCGAGGTGGAGCACGCCGACGGCCGGGAACTGCCAGACGGGCTCGACACCGAGGCCGCTCAGGCCGAGGTAGACGCCGTACCCGCACAGCGATCCGATGACCGCCGGCAGCAACGCCTCGTAGTACTGGAGCCCGCGTCGGTGGAGGATCTCCAACGCGAACACCGCGGAGCCGAGCGGCGCGCCGAACAGGACGGTGAACCCGGCGGCCATGCCGGTGATCGTGAGCACCCGGAGATCTGCCTGGTTGCGATCGAGGCGACGGCCGACGATCGTGCCGATCGTGCCGGTCGACTGCACCAGGGGTGCCTCGGGGCCCATGCCGGCGCCCGCAGAGATGCACAGCAGCGACGCCGGGATGAGCGAGCGAAGCGCCCGCACGTCCTCGGCGCCGCCGAGGACGTGGATGTTGTCGACCAGCAGCTCGACGTTGCCGGTCTCACCCCCGACCCGTGTGATCAGCGCGACCGCAGCGCCCACGGCGACGAGGATCCCGAGCTGGATCGCCGGACCGTGCAGCGACGGGTCGAGGAAGCGCTGCAGGAGGTGCAGCACGCCGACGTAGGCGGCTCCCAGCAGCCCGCTCGCCACGCCCACGACAGCGACCGCCGGGCCCATGCCACCACGGACGCGGACCACCGCGTCGGAGTGCAGTCCCCGGTCGAGCCACTCGATCACGAATAGATCGTACCACGATGTATTCACAGGGCGGACGGCGCACCTGTGGCCCGACCCGTCGACGTAGTTTCTCCACCTCGTGCTGGAGAAATCCCCCATCACCGGGTACGTTTCGCCTGATGAGCGAATCAACAGCGGTGCAAGGGACGCGTCCGGGCGCGCCGAAGCCGGCGTTGGCGCCGGGGACCGGGCGGTCCATCGTCATCGGGACGATCGTCGGCTTCTTCGTGGTCGGTGGCTTCTGTGCGATCGCGGCATTCGCCTTCGGCATGGAGCCGTCAGCCGCGCTGGCACTCGGAGCCTTCACCGGGTTCTGGGGTGGGCCGGGCTTCGGGGGCATGATGGGCTTCGTGCTCCACGAGTCCAAGGTCGAGGCGGCCGAGGAAGCCGAGCGCGACCACCCCGTCGAGCGCCCCGGGACGTGAGCGACGCCGCTCCCGTCGGCACCGACGCCATCCTCTCGACACGACTGACGCGCCTGTTGGGCGTGCGGCACCCGGTCCTGAACGCGCCGATGGGCGACACCGCCGGCGGCCGCCTGGCCGCGGCGGTCACCGCTGGTGGAGGACTCGGCTTCGTCGGAGGCGGCTACGGCGACCGCGACTGGCTCGACCGTGAGCTCGACCTGACCGCCGGAGCGCGCATCGGCGTCGGCTTCGTCACCTTCGCCCTCGAGTCCGACGACGGCGCCCTGAGAGCGGCTCTCGACGCCCGACCCGCCGCGGTGCAGCTGTCCTTCGGCGACCCACGGCCTCACGCGGACGTGGTGCACGCCGCAGGTGCACTCCTGCTGTGCGGCGTGCAGACCGACGACGAGGTGGACCGGGCCCTCGAGGCGGGCGCCGACGTGCTCGTCGCTCAGGGGTCCGACGCCGGCGGCCACGGCCGTCGTGGGCCGTCGACGATGGCGGTGCTGCCGTCGCTGCGTGATCGTGTCGGCGATGTCCCGGTCGTCGCCGCCGGAGGGATCGGCGATGGGCGCGGGTTGCTCGCGGCGCTGGCACTCGGCGCCGACGGCGCGTCGATGGGCACCCGGTTCCTCGCCACCGAGGAGGCGATCACGACCGCCCCCGAACGGCGCGCTGTGGTCGCTGCCAGCGCGTTCGACACCGTGCGGACCGAGGCGTTCGACATCGTCCGCGGTCCGTCGTGGCCCGCGGACCACGACGGCAGGGTGGTGCGCAATCGGTTCGTCGACGAGTGGGAGTCCGGTTGCGACCTCGAGCTGGCGATACAGCGCTACTCGGCGTCGGCGGTCGATGATGTCGACGTCCGCCCGGTGTGGGCCGGTGAGAGCGTCGGCGTCGTCCACGGGATCGGACGAGCGGCGGACGTGCTGGAGGCGATCATGGCGGAGGTGTCGGTGGCACTGCGTGCGTTGGAGGGGATGCAGCTGCACGGGTCACACGGTGGTCCGGTCGTGGACGTCGCCATCGATGACGACGTGGATGAGCCGGTGCCGACGTGAGCGACCGTCCCGGTCACCCACCGGTTGCCGCAGCGTTGCTGATGATCGGCGTCGTGGTCCTCATCGTCGTGCTGTCGGTGCTGTCGATACGCTGAGCGGTTCCGAAGTGACGTGGGGGTCGTCGTGTCCGCTGTCGTGAGGTCGATTGTCGTGAGGTCGATCAAGCGACACCCGTGGTGGACCGCTGCGGTGTCGGTGCTCGCGTTCGTCGGCGTCGGCGCCTTCCTCAACCGTGGGGTCATCACCGCGGCGTTGATCGCCGATGACGGTGTCGATGTGACGTTGCCGGCTGTCGAGCCGCTGAGACCTGGTCCCCGCGAGACCATCTACCGGATCGATCCGACGGAGTCCTCGGCGACCGTGCATGTGACCGAGACCCTGGCTGGCGTCGAAGAGCGCGTCGATCTCGTGACCAGCGGAATCGCCGGTGACATCGGCGTCGCCGACGGTGCGACGGCGGTGCGTCTCGGTGCGGTGGCGGTCAACGTCCACCAACTCGCGAGCGACAACGCTCTCCGCGACAAGGTGATCCGTCACGAGTTCCTGGAGTCGCACGAGCACCCCGAGGTGCGCCTCGACGACGCGACCGTGACGTTGCCGGGATCGGCCAGCCCGACCTCGGTCAAGCGCGCTGCGATCCAGGGCACCCTTCACGTGAAGGGGCTCGCAGTGCCGACGACGTGGACCGCGTCGGCCAGAATCGAAGGTGCCACCCTCACCGCCACGGCGACCACGAAGGTCCGGATGTCGGACCTCGGCGTCGGACCGATCAGCAAGGCAGGCCTCGTCCGGACCGGCGACGACATGACGGTCACGCTCCGGCTGACCGCGCGCGACGCAGCGGGCTTCGCTCCGCCGGCGGTGTTGACGGCTCGGACCGCGGACCCGACGGACCCGGCTGTCGGTGCTCGAGCGCCGTCGTTCTCCCGAGAGGTCGCACCGATCCTCGAGCAGAGCTGTGCCTCGTGCCATCGCAAGGGGGCGATCGGCGCGTCGACCTGGACGCTGACGACGGCCGGTGACGCCGCCTCGGTGGCCGACGGTCTCGCAGTGGTCACGAAGTCGGGCTACATGCCGCCGTGGCCACCGTCGGACGAGGGCGTGCCGCTCAGCCACGCCCGGACGCTGCGTCCGGCTCAGATCCGGACGATCGTCGACTGGGCGACGGCCGGCGCCCCGCTCGACGTGCCGCGGAGCCGCAAGGTCCGGGCACCGCTGGACGCGGACGCCCCCCGACCCCGGGCTGACGTGACGGTCCGCCTCGCGGAGCCGTACCAGGGCAGCCCGGAACGCCGTGACGACTACCGGTGCTTCATCCTCGACCCGAAGTTCGGCGAGCCGACCTTCATGACCGGCTACACGTTCGACCCCGACCGCCTCGAGGTCGTTCACCACGCGCTCGTCTACCAGCTCCCCGCCTCGCACCGGCCCGTCGACGATGCGCGGGACACGGCGGATCCGGGTTCCGGTTGGTCCTGCGCGACCGGTATGGGAGGCGCCGGCGGTGGCGCCCTCGTCGCGGGGTGGGTGCCCGGCCAACGTCCCCACGACTTCGGCGGTGGTGTGGGCTTCGCCTTCCAGCCCGGCGACTACCTCGTCGCCCAGATCCACTACCACTACGAGACCGGTGCACCGCCGGACCGCTCGGGGATGACGCTGCAGACCAGCACGGATCCCACAACCGTCGCGCTGCAGACGTCGACCCTCATCGGGCCGGTGGAGATCCCGTGTCCCGACGGTTCGACCGAGGGGCTCTGCGACCGCAGCGCTGCGATGGCCGATGTCGACGCTCGGTTCGGACCGGGCTCGAGCTTCGTTTCCGACGCGTTGAACCGGGTCTGTCGCACGACGCCGGAGGAGCTGGCAGCCACCTCCGATGGCATCACGGCGACGACCACCTGCGACTACCGGATCCGTACGAGCGGCGACGTTGTCGACGTGCTCGGCCACATGCACCAGATCGGTTCGTCCTACCGGATGACGTTGAACCCCGACACCCCCGACGCGAAGGTCCTGCTCGACATCCCGGTCTGGAACTTCAACTGGCAGCTCAACTACCAGCCGGTGGACCCGGTCCCGGTGACCCGCGGTGACACCGTGCGCGTGTCGTGCTCGTGGGACCGTCGGCTGCGCCACGATCCGGTGCTCCGCTACATCGTGTTCGCCGAGGGGACCGAGGACGAGATGTGCTTCTCGACGGTGACGATCCGTCCGAACGGCTGAGCGGCCGAGCGGCGGAGGGTCGCGATCTAACCTCGGCTGATGCCGCCCGTCGCGCTCAACGCACTCGATCTCACGACCGTCGACCTGCAGGTCGCCGACGGTGTCGCCACCGTCACGCTCGACCGACCCGACGTCTACAACTCGTTCAACCCCACGATGACCGCCGAGCTCGCGGCGCTGTGGAAGGCCATCGGCCACGCTGACGAGGTCCGTGCCGTCGTGTTGACCGCCCGGGGCGACAAGGCGTTCTGCACCGGCATCGACCGCACCAGCGTCGAGGAGTTCGGCCTCGACCCGTTCACCTACGAGGACCCCGGCAGGCTGCTCGGCCCGAAGAGCCAGGGCCTGTGGAAGCCGGTGATCGCGGCGGTGAACGGCATGGCGTGCGGCGGCGCGTTCTACCTGCTCGCGGAGGCCGACGTCATCATCGCCGCCGAGCACGCCACCTTCTTCGATCCGCACGTCACCTACGGGATGGTCGCCGCGTTCGAGCCGATCCTGCTGCTGCGGCGCATGCCGTTCGGCGAGGTGCTGCGCATGGCGATCACCGGCGCGCACGAGCGGGTGAGCGCCGCGACGGCGCAGCGCCTCGGCCTCGTCAGCGAGGTCGTCGCCGCGGCGGATCTGCACGATGCCGCGTTTGGGCTGGCGGCGATCGTCGCGTCCCAGCCCACCGTTGCGGTGCAGGCGACGGTGCGCACGCTGTGGGCGGCGAAGGACCTGCCGGGCCTGCAGGCGACGGACCTCGGCAACCTCTTCCTCGAGCTCGGCACGTCGACCGAAGCGCTCGAGGAAGGCCAGGCGGT
>CAYSCB010000004.1:0-25615 GCA_964429335.1 uncultured Aquihabitans sp. | reverse complement strand
CAGATCGGGTCGCATCAGCTGGCAGGCTCCTCGGGAGCGGAACGCACGGTACCGTCGTCACCGGGGACCCCGCCGGAGGATCGGATGAAGCCGCGCGTGTCGGACCACGCCGTCGTCTCGTAGACGACGAGCGCCCACGTGACGGCGGCCACGACGGCCAGGGCGACCCACGCGGGTACAGACGGCGCCAACGGCACGAGCAGGATCAACAACGCTCCGGTCCCGAGTCGCTCTCGGTTGATCGTGCGGGCGAACCGCCAGCGGAACGCGACGTGGCCCAACAGGAACACCGCGACGCCACCGGCGAGTGATGCGCCTGATTGGACCCGCAAGGGGGCGTCGATGTCGGCGAGCGTCGTCTTCATTCCGAGGGCGAGCAGGACGATCCCTGCGACGAGCACGAGGTGGAGGTACGAGTAGGCGTCGCGCGCCAGGACGTTGCGGGCCTGTCCGGGCTCCATCGCGGAAAGTCGTCGTTGGGTCGCGAGCGCGACGACGTCGAAGTGCAGCCACCACAGCGCGGCGGACAGGAAGACGCCGCCGACTGCCACCAACACGACCGGCACCGTGATGTCGGACGGTGCGGTTCCGGCGCCGATTGCAACGATCGACTCGCCGAGAGCGATGATCACGACAGCGGCGTGACGTTCGGCGAAGTGCCCGGGTACCAGGCGCCAGCCGGCGGAGCCGAACAGGAAGGGCCCGCCGAAGTCGGACACCACGGCGAGCACCCAGAGCAGCTCTCTGACCGGCGGATCTACGAACGCAGCCGCCACGAGCAGCCCGACGGCCAACGTCGTGCTCACTGCGAGCAGCGCCACGGACCTGCGGAGGTCCGGGTCGCCCGGGCTCGCCAGCGCGAACAGGACGATCTGGACGGCCCGCACGACCCCGTACGCGACCGCGAACGTCAGCGCAAGCCCGCCGAAGGCCTGCGGGACGCAGACCGACACGATGAGCATCGCTCCCATCGCCGTGAACATCGTCACACGGGTGGCGTCCTGCTCGGGGTCGATCACGGACGTCAACCACGCATACGCCGTCCACGACCACCACAGCACCGCAAGGGCGAGCAGACCCCGACCCATGCCGGCCCACGTCCGCTCCGCCGCCATGATCGCCGTGCACTGGGTGACCGCGAACACGAAGACCAGGTCGAAGAACAGCTCGAGCGGGAAGACCTGTGCGTCGGAGCGACGTGTGAGCGAGCCGGTCTGGCGTGCCATCTATCGGGTGTCAGGCTCCGAGGAGCCTCGACAGGTGGGTCTCGGGCAGTCCAGCGGATCGACGTTCGTGGTCGACCGAACGTCGGTAGTCCTCAGCGGACGAGGATGCCGCAGCGTCGTCCCATCCCATCTCGGGGGCGATGAGGTCACCGACAGCTTCGGCAGCGGCGGCGGAGTCGTCGCGGCCGAGCAGGCGGGCACGGGTGCGCCGTGACAGCACGTCGTCGACCGTGCACGCCATCTCGTGGCGGACGGCGAAGACGGCCTCGGCCCGCAGGTACGGAAGTCCGTCGATGAGCGGCTCGGCCAGGGACGGGTCTGCCTGGATGAGCGCCATGAGGACGCGTGCCTCGCCGCCGTAGCGTCCTGCCAGGTGATCGAGATGCGTCACCGGGACCTCCGGGTACACCTCGGCCGCACGGTGCAGCGAGTCGTGACCGGCCGCGCCGCGCAGCGGGATCCGCTTCGTGGTGCTGGGACCGTATCCGGCGAAGCCCGTCCGTCGTGCGAGCACGGCCTCGACGACCTCGTCGACGGTCTCCGCGGCCATCTCGCGGTAGGTGGTCAACTTGCCGCCGGTGATCGTCACGACGCCCGAGCCCGACACGGCGACCCTGTGTCGCCTGGACAGATCCGCTGTCCGACCGCTCGACGCCGACTTCACCAGCGGTCGCAGACCGGCCCAGGACCCCACGACGTCGTCGACGGTGATCTTCTCGGTGCACGCGGCGTTGATCGCGTCGAGCAGGTACTGGATGTCCTCGCTGGTGCACTGCGGGTCGTCGAGCGGGCCGTCGTAGTCGGTGTCGGTGGTGCCGATGTAGGTGAGATCGCCGTTGGGGACCACGAACACCGATCGACGGTCCTTCGGCACCGGGATCACCGCGGCGATCTGGTTGCGCACCTTGGCCCACGGCACCGTGATGTGGATGCCCTTGGCGGGACGGATCGAATCGGGATCGATCCCCTCGTCGAGGGTGCGTACCTCGTCTGACCAGACCCCGGCGGCGTTCACCACGGCACGGGTCCGGATGGTGAACGGCGCGCCGTCGCCCGGAGCGGTCGGTCGCACCTCGACGCCGTCGACGACGCCGTCGGCGTCCTTGTGGAGGCCGACCGCGCGGACGTGGTTGGCGCACACAGCCCCGAACTCCAGCGCCGCAGTGCGTGCGACGGCCAGCACCAGCCGGGCGTCGTCGGCCGCGGCGTCGTAGTACAGGTACGCGGAGACCAACCGGTCCGTCGGCAGGGTCGGCATGTATACCAGCGCCTCGTCGTGGTCCAGCCGCTCGTGGCGCTTGCCGACCCGGAACCCGCCGGTCAGGTCGTATCCCCACATCGCGATGCCGAGGACCCGGGAGATCTTCGCCGGAAGGACGCCGCCGGTGCCGAACATCGGGATCAGGAACGGCAGCACCTTCACCAGGTGGGGGGCGTTGCGCAACAGGCGTTGGCGCTCGGCGAGCGCCTCGTAGACGAGGCCGATCTCGCCCTGTTGCAGGTAGCGGAGCCCGCCGTGGACGAGCTTGGAGGACTTCGAGGAGGTCCCCGAGGCGAAGTCGCCGGCCTCGATCAGTGCGACCCGCATGCCCCGTGCCGCGGCGTCCAGAGCGACGCCGGCGCCGGTGATGCCGGCGCCGATCACGGTCAGGTCGAACTGCTCGGACCGGAGGGCGTGGATCGACGACGACCGCACGAACGGCCGTGGGGTGGGGGCGACGGGTTGCACCTGCGCAAGGTTACGGCGTGGCCCGGGGGTGAAGCCCTTTGGACACCCGGGTGATCAATGGGCAGAATCGCCCGCCATGGACCGCGGTTGGTTGCACGAGTCCGCCTGCAAGGGGCTCGATCCGGCGATCTTCTATCCACTCACCGATGACGATGCCGCCGAGGCGAAGGCGATCTGCGCCGTCTGCCCGGTGCGTGAGGCCTGTCTGGAGCACGCCATCGGTCATCGCGAGCACAACGGCGTCTGGGGTGGTGCCACCGAACGTGAGCGTCAGCGCATCATCCGGCGTCGGCGTCGGCTTCGAGCCATGTCCGGCGCCGAGACCGCCGGCGCTGTCGGAAGCTGAGGGACGGGCCGTCCCGGATCGTGGGAGCCTTCGCCGCGGCGGGTGCGTGGCCCGGTGTGATCTCGTCGCTGATCGCGGCTGAGGAGCTCCCGGCGGATGTCGCGACCGCTGCGCTCGGCCAGATCCTGGCCGGGGACGCCACCGACGCCCAGATCGCCGCGTTCCTCGTCGGGCTGCGGGCCAAGGGAGAGTCGCCGCAGGAGGTCGCAGGGCTCGTCGACGCCATGCTCGCAGCGGCCGCCCCGCTGGAGCTCGACGATCCGGCCGGGACCGTCGACGTCGTCGGAACCGGGGGTTCGACCGCACTGGGCGGTCGGGCGTTCAACGTGTCGACGATGGCCTCGATCGTGGCAGCGGCGGCGGGGGCGACGGTGTGCAAGCACGGCAACCGCAAGGCCAGCTCCACCTCGGGGTCCACCGACCTGCTCGAAGCCCTCGGCGTCGAGGTCGACCTCGACGGGCCCGGCGTGGTGGCGTGCGTCCGCGAAGCCGGCGTCGGGTTCGCGTTCGCCCGCATATTCCATCCGGCGATGCGTCACGTGGGTCCGGTCCGCACCGAGCTGGGCGTGCCGACGGTGTTCAACCTGCTCGGACCGCTGAGTCACCCGGGGCGTGTCGGCCGACAGGTGCTCGGGGTCGCGGACGAGGATCGTGTCGAGCTGGTGGTGGGCGTCCTCGCCCGTCGCAACATCACCGCCGCCTGGGTGCTCCGGGGCGCCGACGGGCTCGACGAGCTCACGACGACGACGGTGACCCGTGTCGTCGAGCTGCGCGACGGGGTCGAGGTGGATCGCTTCGACGTGGATCCGGGAGCGCTCGGGCTCGCCCCCGCGACGCTCGACCAGCTCGCCGTCGGTGACCCGGAGGAGAACGCCCGTGCTGCGAACGGTGTGCTGGAGGGTCGTGCCGGCCCGGTTCGGGACATGGTCGTGCTCAACGCCGCCGCGGCGCTGGTCATCGCGGATGTGGCGGCGGATCTTCCGGACGGTCTCGTGCGCGCCGCCAGGGTGATCGACGACGGCGCTGCGGCGCGGACCCTCGGGGAGCTGGTCGCGGCGAGTCGCGCCGTCACCGGTGCCTGAGCGAGCTACCGGGGGACCGCCGCACGTCGACGAGGACGCAGGTCCGGCAACCGAGGCAGGCTCGACGCGAACGTCCCGTCGGCGTCGAGGAGTCGGATCCGATCCGCATGGCGGTCGAGCCACGAGGCGACGCAGGCGAGCTCGTCGGCCAGCTCCCGGCGGACCGGCCCGGAGGAGGGTGGCAGCTCGGTCGGTCGCATCTCCACCGGGCGTGCCGCCGTGGTGAGCCGGCCGTCGCGGTCCACCGGCCACATCTGCCACAGGATGCCGCGACGCAGCTCGGCCAGCTCGCCGGAGTCGACCTCGACCATCAGCCGTTCGCAGGCGAGGACGCGCTGGATCCGACGCTGCCGCTCGAGGGCGTCGACGACGGCGCTGAGGTGGTCACGTGCCGCGGCGGCCTCCTCGAAGCGCTCCGCCCGTCCGAGGGCCTCCATCCGCTCCCGAAGCGGTTCGACGATGAGGCCTGGGCGACGGGTGAGGCCGTCGATGATCTGCTGCGGGTCCGTGAGGCCGGCCACCGCGTCAGCGACGGCACGTGCCTGTCGGGTCGACCGCAGCGGCCCGAAGTGCACGCCGTCGTCGCCGACGATCCGGGCGACGGTCAGCTTCGGGACCGGGCTCCGTGTCGTCAAGCGCAGATACGGGTACCGGCGCCAACGCGTTCCATGGGAGTTGTAGCGGGGCTCGAGCACGCGGATCAGGCGTGCCTCGAGCACCGACGCCTCGAGCGTCGATGGGCAGACCTTGTGGTCGATCCGCGTCGTGGCCTGCAGCAGGGCGCCGACCTTGCGACGGTCGTCGGTCGAGAAGTAGCTGCGGACACGGCTGCGCAGGTCGGTGGCCTTGCCGACGTACAGCACGACGCCCGCGCGGTCCCTGAACAGGTAGACGCCGGGGCGACGGGGGAGCCGTCGCGTCAGGCGGAGCTTGTCGGCCTGCGGGTGGCCGGCCATGCGAGGCAGGTCGATCAGGTCGTCGAGTCCCGTGACGCCGAGCGACCCGGCACGTTCGAGGAGCAGGTGCAGCAGGTCCGCTGTGGCGAGCGCGTCGTCGAGCGCACGGTGGCTCGGCCGGTGCGCCAGGCGCAGGTGCTCGGCGAGCGTGCCGAGGCGGCAGTCGGGGACCTCGTCGCGGACGAGCCGTCGGGCGAGCGCGACGGTGTCCACCGTCGGTGCGGTGAGCGGGTCGTGTCCGTCCCGCTCGAGCGCGGCCTGCAGGAACCCGACGTCGAAGCGGACGTTGTGGCCGACGATCACGCCGTCGCCGATGAACTCGAGCAGGCTCGGCAGCACGGCATCGATCCGGGGTGCCCGGGCGACCATCGACTGCGTGATCCCGGTGAGGACGATGATCGTCGGGGGGATGGAGCGACCGGGGTCCACGAGCGTCCGGAAGGTGCCGAGCACCTCGCCGCCGCGCACCTTGACCGCGCCGATCTCGGTGATGGCATCGGTGGCGGGCGAGCCGCCGGTGGTCTCGAGGTCGATCACGACGAAGGTGGTGTCCACCAGTGGGGCGCCGAGATCGTCCAGACTCCTCTGGCGGAACCGCTCCGGTCCGTGCATCCCGGGCAGTCTGTCGAACAGGCGTTCGGTTGTCAACGGTCGGCCTGTCGCATCGGGCGGGTAGGCTCGCCGGCGATGGAGACCGACGTCGCCCCCCGGTTCCGCTGCACGTCGTGTGGCAACCTGACCCGCTTCGACGTGACCACGACGCGCCGGACCCGGGCGTTCCACCACTACACCGTGGGCGGTGAGCTGGAGGTCGAGGACGTCGAGGTGCTCTCCGAGGACCGGGAGTCCGTCGAGTGCCGTTGGTGCGGACCGTCGGGGATCGTGGTCGAGATCGACCCGGAGGGCTGATCCGTCGACCCCCGGCTCGCGCTGCTGGCCGGAGCCGCCGACCTCGCGGTTGCGGTTGCACGCCGGGAGGCGGGTTCACCCGACGCGGATCCGGTACCACGTCGGATGCGCCCGTTGCTGGGCTTCCGCAGCGGACGTCTCGCCGCGCCGGCGATCGAGACCGTGATCGGCGTCCTCGACGACGATGCCGGGTTCCGTTCGCGGGTGGCCGGCGCAGCTGTCGAGGCTGACGTCGATCGTGGTACCTGGCTGTACCTGCGCCGTCCCGAGGGCTGGGACGCGGAGCTCGAGGAGCTGATCGAAGCTGAGGTGCGGCGTCGGGAGCGCGCTGATGCGGAGGAGCAGGAGCGGACCGCACGCCAACGGGTCGATCAGCTCCAACACGTCGTGGAGGACCTCCACGGTCGGGTGGCGACGTCGCGGGCGGCCGAGGCGGCGGCGACCGGAGCCCTCGAGGCCGAGCGCTCGACGCGCAGAGCGGCCGAGGTAGAGGTGCGTGAGCTCCGCCGGCGACTGGATCGCATCGAGGGAGAACGTGACCGGGCCGTGGAGGAGCTGACCGCTGCTCGTCAGGAGTCGGCAGAGCGCCTCGACCGGCTCCGGGAGCTCGAGGCCACGGTGCGGGAGCTGCGTGCCCGCCGACTCGCGTGGTCCGCTCCCACCGTCGACGCGGTCGAGGACGCCCGCCGGGCACTCGATGCAGCTTCCTCGGCGCTGAGAGAGGTCACCGAACGGGTGCAGGCGGCGACGACCGCCTCTCAGCAGACCGGCGTGGCGTCACCGCCGGTCTCGGCACCCTCCGGCGGACCTGCACGGAGGGTGCCGTTGCGGCTGGCTCGCGGGGCGCTCGACGGCACCGTCGAGGCGACCGACCAGCTGCTGCGGGCCCCCGGCGTCGTGGTGCTCGTCGACGGGTACAACGTGTCGATGACCGGGTGGCCGCACCTGGACGTGACCGCGCAGCGCGCGTCGCTGCAGTCGATGCTGGGAGTCGCTGTGGCACGCACCGGCGTCGAGGTCCACGTCGTGTTCGACGGGGACGACGACGGACGGGGACCGGTGGTCACCAGCTCCTTGCCGGTGCGGGTGCGGTACACGCCCGCCGGTGTCGAAGCCGACGATGTCCTGATCCGCATGGCGGGCGAGATCCCGGCCGATCGTCCCGTCGTCGTCGTCAGCTCCGACCGCCGCGTGCGCGACGGGTCCGCGGCGGTCGGAGCGAACCTCGTCAGTTCGTCCGCACTGCTCGCCTGGTGTCGCCGCTGAGGGCTCGGGCTGGGAGGCAGGGCGGGGAAGTCGTCCTGGTCCGGATGCAGCGGCGGAATCGGCGCCTCAGAGGGCTCTGAGCAGCTCGGGAGCGGGTCGGCGTGAGGCGTGGAGGATCGCGGCGCCTGCAGCCGCCGTCGCGGCGACGGCGATCGCGGCGACGACAGCCAGGTAGGTCCACGGAACCGCGAGGGTGCTGGGCGGTGGATCGAACACGCCGGAGAGCACCTTGACCAACGTGAGGGAGAGCCCCCAGCCGGCCGCGGCGCCGGCGAGGAGCCCGGATGCGGCCACGAGCGCTCCCTCGACCCAGACGAACGCGCCGAGCTGGCGGGGAGTGGCACCCAGCGCCGAGGTGATCGCCCACGTGCGGCGTCGTTCTGCGAGGCCGAGCCACAGGACCACTCCGGTGGACGCAGCCGCGAGGGTGAGGGCGAAGCCGAGCTCCACCTTCGTGAGGCCTGCGAGGTCGACCGCTGTCAGGCTCGTTCCGATGATCCGTCGGCTGGACAGGACGTCGGTGACCTGGGCGGATGCGCCGAGGTCCCGCCTGAGAGCGGCGGCGACGGGGGAGATGTCGGCGCCGTCGGTGTTGACGAGGTAGGCGCCGGTGGCGGCACTGCCCGTCTGTCGGGCGACGTATTCGGCGTTGGCGATCAGGAAGCTGTCGCGGGGCGCCGTCGGGAACTCCCGGGCGATGCCGGCGTAGGTGAAGGGGACGTCCCGGAACTGCTTGGTCCGCCCATCCTGGAGTCGGAGCGTCACGCGGTCACCAGGATGGAGCTGGAAGTCCTTCACGGTCTCCTCCGATACGAGGATCGAATCCGGCCGTGCTGAGAGGCGGGCCATCAGCTCGCGTGCCGTGCCACCGGTGAAGTACCCGTCCTGGAGCTTGGTCGCGTCGACGATGCTCGACGGGTTCACGCCGTAGAGGTCCTGGAGATCGGCGCCGACGTAGGCGTAGCGGTGCTGGAGCGCTTCGACGCTGCGCACGCCGTGGACCTTGGCGATGGTGCCGGCCGTGCCCGGCGGTGGGTCGGTGCCGGGCGACAGCGCCACGGTGACGTCGGCTCCGTTCGACAGCAGCGCGTCGACCTGAGCCTGTTGCCGGTAGGTGCTGTTGAACACGGCGGTGGACGCGGCGAACGCGACCGTGGCGGCGACGAGAGCGGCACCTCGTGCGAGGAGTCGGCGTTGACGTCGGAGGCTGGCGGCGACCGTCTCGGAGAGGTCACCCGCGATCGGGCGCGCGGCAGCAGCGACCGCACTGTGGCCGCGGTCGAGCAGCTGGTACGTCACCGCCACGTCAACAAGGAGGCGCCGATCCAGATGAGTGCCGGGCCGGCGAACGCCCAGTAGGAGACGGAGAGCTGCGGGAGTCCCTCGACCGCCAGGACCAGCTTGTAGCCGGCCCTGCTCGTGAGCCAGAACACGATGCCGCCGAGGGCGAGGAGGATCCCGTCCACCTTCGCCCGGTACCACCAGGGCGGTCGGATCTGGCCGACGACCAGGCGTGATGCGGCGACGCTCTGCGAACGGGCGTCGCGTGCCGAGCGGAGACCGATGGTCGCGGCCGCGATGAGCAGTCCGCACAGCGCTGCGCCGACCATCCACGCCGTCGCCGCGGTGCCCGCCCCGAAGCCGGCGGATCCGAACGCGACCGTTCCGATCGCCGCTGCGACGCCGAGACCGACGACCGCGCCGGCGACACCGACGGCGGCCGCTTCCACCAGACCCAGCCGGACGAGGTCGCTCGTCGTGGCGCCACGACTCCGCAGGAGCGCCTGGTCGGCGCGGCGTCGCGTCGCGGAGGCATCGGCGACGGTGGCGGTGAGGAGGGCGGCGAGGACGACGCCCGGCAGCCCGAGGAACAGGAACAGCACCTGGCTGTATAGGGCGTCGTTGCGGGCGGCGTCGAGCGTGGCGCCGAGGTTGTTGCCGACGAGTCCGGTGCCGGCGAGTCGGACCTCCAGGTTCCGGGCCGATCCGCTGACCTTGTCGAACGCGGCTGCCGGATCGGTGGGGAGGTCGTGGGCCAGGCGGGTGTGGACCTGTGTGTGGACGGATTCGGGTCGGGCTGCGACCACCGGGTCGAACAGCTCGTGCCACCGGGGGGCGGGGAGGAGGATCACGTTGTCGGGTGGCGCCTGGGGTTGAGCGCCCACGGGCGCGCCGACGGCCTGGAACAGCGAGTCGGCCTGGGGGAGCTCGACCACGCCGTCGACCCGGACGTCGACGGGGCCGACACCGGGTCGATCGATCGTGACCGTGTCACCGACGGCGGCGTGGAGGTTGGCCGCGGTCTGCTGGGCGAGCAGCACTCCGGTGCGGGCACCGGTGAGCTGGCGGATCTCGGCTCCGAAGGTGCTGCGGTAGGAGTCGGGCAGGCCCAGCACCACGCCGGCTCCGGTGGTCTGGGTGCTGCCCCCGACCGTCGACGACAGGCTCGGCGTGGCGCCGAAGGACACCAGCTCGGTGGCGGTCACCCCGGGGAAGGAGGCGACCTGCTCGGCGACCTTCGCAAGGTCGGCGCCGGCCGCGGCCTGGACCTGCCAGTCGACGGCCACACGGGCGATCGCCCGAGTGGTCATGGTGGCCTTGGATCCGGCGAGGAACGCGCCGAGCGACCCGAGGAGCGCCACGGCGACGGCGACACCGGCGATCGTCAACGCAAACCGGCCACCTCGCCGGCGGATGGTTCCGGTGAGCCAGGTCAGTGCGAGCATGCGGCTACTCCGAGGTCGAGGTGTCCGTCGTCGATCGTCCACAGCTGCGTGAACCGGGCGGTGATCTCGGGATCGTGGGTGGACACGACCAGCGCCGCGTCGCTGCTCGACGCCGCGTCGATGAGCGTGTCGATGACGACGGCGCCGCTGTGGTGATCGAGCTGACCGGTCGGTTCGTCGGCGAGGATCAGCGACGGCCCGTGGGCGAGGGCCCTGGCGACGGCGACGCGCTGGGACTGCCCGCCCGACAGCTCCTCGGGCAGCTTGGAGGTGAGATCCTCGATCCGTAGCCGCTCGAGTGCCATCTCCGCCCGTCGACGGGCCGTTGTCGGATCCTCGTGCATCAGGATCAGTGGCAGCGCGACGTTCTGCACCACGTCGAGCGACGGGATGAGGCTCGGTGCCTGGAACACGACGCCGATCGGCCCGGGTCGCAGGGCGGATGCCCCACCGATCGCAGGCCACTCGACCGTGCCGCTGGTCGGGGCGTCGAGGCCGGCGAGGAGGTGCAGGAGCGTGGACTTGCCCGAACCGGATGGGCCGGTCACCGCGACCTGGTCGCCTCGGTGGATCACGCACGTGGCGGAGCGCAAGGCGACGACGGCGGTCGGTCCGCGTCCGAAGGTGACACCGGCGTCGCTGCACACGGCGACGACGTCGGCGGTCATCGTTCGACCTGCCCGTCACGCAGGCGGATGCGCCGGTCGGCTCGTTCGGCGATGGCCTCTGCGTGGGTGACGATCACGACGGCCGCGCCGTTGCGGGCACGGTCGACCAGGAGGTCGATGACCCGGGCGCCGGTGTCGGAGTCGAGCTCGCCCGTGGGTTCGTCGGCGAGGATCACCGTCGGATCGTTCGCCAGGGCGACGGCGATGCCGGCCCGGGCGGCCTCGCCGCCGGACAGCTCCGATGGGTAGGCGTGGGCGCGGTGGGCGATCCCCAGATCCCGGAGGAGCTCGGCAGCACGCTACCCGTCGGCCCCGTTGCCGAGACGCTGGGCGGTCGAGAGGTTGGATGCCACCGTCAGGTGGTCCCACAGGTTGCCCTGCTGGAACAGCAGGCCGATCCGCTCGGCCCTAAGTCGGGATCGCTCGGCTTCGCTGCGTCGGCTGAGCGCCTCGCCGTCGATCCGCACCATGCCTCCGTCGGGGTCGTCGAGACCGGCGAGACAGGCCATGAGGGTCGACTTGCCGGAGCCCGACGGCCCGGTGACGGCGACCGTCTCATGTGCTCGGACCGACAGCGACACGCCTCGGAGGGCGAGCGTCTCCTCGTCGCCGGTGTGGAAGAAGCGGTACAGCGAATCGGCCTCGAGCGCCGCCGCGGCCTGATCGCTCACCTGGTCCACCCGAAGCTGTTGGTGACGGTCTTCCACGGATCGACGTTGTCGGACCCCTTGGCGCCCGACAACGTGAGGGTCGCGGACGTTCCGTTGTGCAAGAGCTCGTACTGCTCGACGTCCAAGGCGATGCGCTTGCCGGTGACAGCGTTCGGGTCGCTGGTCCGGGCGTAGGTGGCGACGACGACCTTGCCGGCCGGACGCTCGACCGTCGCCATCTTCGTGAGCGAGAAGCCCGGGAGCTTCCGCGCCTCAAGCGCTGCCTGCACCGATGCCTCGGTCGGCGCTGAGGGTTGCGGCTTCCAGGTGAGGTCGATCGTGTTGTACTTGTCGCTGAAGGTCACGTGGTCAGGCGCCACGTCGTTGCGCGACCATCCCTCGGGGACCTTGACGGTGAATCCGCCGGCGGCGGTGTAGGGGACGAACGCCTGGTTGTCGGGGATGTCGCCCGGGGCGACGACCTCGGGTGCGTTCGGGTCGGGTCCGCGGACCGTCGATGAGGTGCGGCCGGCTGTCGCTGTGCTCGGTGGCAGGCTCGTCTGCGGGCTCGACTGCGAGGCCTCCGAACCACCACAGGCCGCCGGGAGGACACCGCTCAGGCCGATGGCAGCCGCGACGGCTGCGACCCGGCCGATCCTCGCTACCGGACGGCGCCGAGAGGCGACGTGCAGCGAACCCGTCGATGTGTGCGTCTGTCTGGTCATCGGTGCTCCGTCCCTGGTCGGTCGGCATCGTTGGTCGGTCGGCATGACGACCTCATCGGTATGGAAGGTATGGAGGCCCGCGTTCGGCGTTGCTGAACGCTCGGTGCCTCGACGGTTAACTGTGCGGTGGTCGAGGTGACGCCACAGCTCGGGGTCGGACGCGCACGCCTCCCGGCCGGGGCATGTGGGTGCCGACCGGGAGGCGGTGTGCGGGATGTGGTGTGTGGGATGTGGTGGGTATCGGGAGGGAGATCGTCAGTTCCGGGTGGTGACGCCGGCATCTGCGCTCGACGACTCGGCGCTGTCGGTGGATTCCTTGGTGTTGTCGCCGGTCTCGTGGCCGGACTCGTCGTCCGACTCCTGGTGCAGGACCGCGCCGTTGCCGGCATCGACCTTGACATCGACCCTGGAACCGTTGGCGGTGGTGACCTCGACGCCGTAGACCACGTTCCCGTTCTCGTCCTCGAGCTGGACCTTGCCCGCGCTTCCCGGCACACTGGCCGTCGCGGCGGACGCTGCCTGCTCGGGAGTCACCTTGGCGAGATGGGCGAGCGCTGCCGTGTCGGCGGCTTCGTCGTCGGCCGACTTCGAGGTGTCGGGAACCTGCGGGACCGTCACCGAACCCCGGTAGTCCGGCGAGTCGCCGGAGCTCTGAGTGTCCGGCTGTGCGGGAGCCTGGTGGGCCGGCGGCGGTGTCGTGGGGGTGGTCGTGCTGGTCGCTGCCGCCGAGATGGCCGCAGCTCCGGCGGTGATGCCCAGACCGGCGAGGGCCGCGTAGATCACCCGCTTGCTCCTGGAGGGGGTTGCCATGATGATGTGCTCCTTGGGTGTGACCATCGGGACGGTCCCGGTGGTGGGACCAGCGTCCGCTGGTCTCGCTGTGGCCACGCTGAAGCATCCGGTGGTTCTCAGCTCGGTCTCAGGCGAACCCCGACCGGACGCGCGGGACGACCCGATCCGAACCGGCGCGGCCGGCAGGGGAGCGAACACGGGACATGGCTGGACTGACCGAGCTCGTCGTGGCGCGTGGTCGGGCCAACGGGCTCGATGCCGTCGGCATCGCGGACGCGTCACCGTTCGTCGGGACTCGGGTCGACCTCGAGACCCGTCGCGCCGCCGGGCTCAACGCGGACATGGAGTTCACCTACCGCAACCCGCGTCGTTCCACGGAACCGGAGCGGACCGTTCCGGGTGCACGGTCGCTCGTCGTCGGAGCCGTCCGGTACGCGAGCGTCGATGGCGACGACCCAGCGGTGACCGACGCGTCCACGAGGCCCCGGGCCCGTGTCGCCAGGTACGCCGTGGGGGACCACGACGCCGTGCTGCGCGATGCGCTCGCTGCGATCGCCGCTGACCTGCACCGTGGCGGTCACCGAGCCGTCGTCCTCGCGGACGACAACGCGCTGGTCGACCGTGCAGCCGCGCGCCGCGCCGGGATCGGGTGGTTCGGCAAGAGCTCCAACCTCCTGCTGCCCGGCCTCGGGAGCTGGTTCGTGCTCGGTTCGGTGCTCACCGACGCAGTGCTCGACGTCGCGCAGGAGCCGGTTCCCGACGGGTGCGGCACCTGTCGCCGCTGCGTCGACGCGTGTCCAACCGGTGCGATCGTCGCCGACGGCGTCGTCGACGCCCGCCGTTGCCTGTCGTGGCTGCTGCAGTCGCCCGGGCCGTTCCCGCATGAGCACCGCGTCGCGCTCGGCGACCGGATCTACGGATGTGACGACTGCCAGGAGGTCTGTCCGCCCAACCGGACCGCGGATCGTCGCAGCGGATCCGGCGAACGCCGCGGGGAGTCCCGCTCGGTCGACGTGCTGTGGATGCTCGAGGCGTCCGATGACGAGCTGCTGGCGTCCGCGGGCCGTTGGTACGTCCCCAAGCGCGACCCCGACCATCTCCGGCGCAACGCGCTGCTCGTCCTCGGCAACGTCGGTGACAGCCGCGATCGTGATGTGGTCGCGGCTGTGGACCGGTACCTGCGCCACGAACGAGGTGATCTCGTCTCGGTCGCCGCCTGGGCAGCGCTGCGGCTCGGGCTCGTCGAGTTGCTCGACGCGCTCGACGTCGCTTCGCATCCGGAGGTCGTCGCCGAACGGGAGCGTTGGTCCGCGATCGTGCACCTGAGCGATGATCGGTCCGCATGAACGCGGCACCCGTCGACGGACCCAGGAGCGCGGCGGAGGCCCGGGCGGAGGTCGAGGCGAGACGTGCGGAGCTGCGCGCCGACCGTGAGGCCACCTTCGCCACGGTCTACGGCGACGGTGTCCCCGGGATGTGGGTGATCGTCGCCTCCTGGGTGCTCACCGTGGTGTTCACGGCCGTCGCGCTCGTCGAGGTCGTCGCAGCCGGATCGATCGATTCGGTCTTCGTGGTTCTCAGCCTCGTGCTGTTCGCGGCAGGGTGCCTGCTGTTCGCCGTGGACCTGGTGCTCGCCGCCGGGCGGAGTCGCGACGTGTCGATCGGCATCGGTGGCCTGTTCTTCCTCGCCGGTTCGGCACCGGAGGTCGTCCGCCGACACCTGCTGGGTTCCTTCACGCTGCAGGTCCTCGTCGCGGTGGGTGCTGCAGCGGTCGGGTTCGTTCGCATCGACGACCGTCAGCTCAACGCGCTGGCCTTCGGCATCCTCGTGCCGATGGTCGGTCTGGCCACCTGCGGGTACTGGTCGGTTCGTTGGGGTGTGTTCGCCGAGGTCGGTTCATCCGGACGCGACGGGATCGCTCGGTGAGGGTCCTGCTCGTCACCGGCAAGGGCGGCGTCGGCAAGACGACCGTCGCGGCCGCCACGGCGTTGCGCCTCGCGGAGGACGGCCACCGGGTCGTGGTGACCTCGGCGGACCCAGCGCACTCGCTCGGCGACTCCTTCGGCGTGGATCTCTCTCCCGTGCCGACGGAGGTGGCACCCCGGTGCCTGGCACAGCAGATCGACGCCCGGGAGCGATTCGAGGAGCACTGGGCCGAGATCCGTGACTGGCTGCTGCGGGTCTTCGACTGGGCAGGCGTCGAGACCGTGGAGGCCGAGGAGCTCGCGGTGCTCCCCGGTCTCGACGAGCTGTTCGCGCTGACCGAGATCGAGGCGTTGTGCGGCTCGGGCGACGTCGACGTCGTGGTCGTCGACTGCGGTCCGACGGCAGAGACCATCCGTCTGCTGTCGCTCCCCGACGTCGTCGGCTGGTACATGGACCGCCTGTTCCCGGCCTCGCGACGCCTGCACCGCGTCGTCGCGCCGGTCCTGGCGCGGGTCGGTCGTCTGCCGATGGCCGGCGATGCCGTCTTCGCAGCGGGTCAGCGGCTCTATGACCGGCTGGAGGCCGTGCAGCGGATCCTGGCGGACCCCGAGATCACCTCGGCGCGACTGGTCGTGAACCCCGAGCGGATGGTGCTCGCGGAGGCACGACGCACCTTCACCCAGCTGTCCCTGTTCGGCTACCAGGTCGACGCCGTGATCGTGAACCGGGTGCTGCCCGCCGAGGTCTCGGACCCGTGGTTCGACCGCTGGCGGGCCACCCACGACGAGCACCTGTCGGTGATCGAGGCCGACTTCGCTCCGGTACCGGTGCTCCGATCACGGCTCGCCCCGACCGACGTGGTCGGCGTCGAGGCGCTCCGGGCGGTCGCCGCTGAGATCTGGGTCGACCACGATCCCCACGAGCGGCTGACCGAACGTCGACCCCTTCGCCTGCGACGCGTCGGCGAGGATCTCGAGCTCGCGGTCGATCTGCCGTTCGCCGGTCGTGACGACGTCGAGGTCTGTCGCAGCAGCGACGAGCTCCTCATCACCCTCGGGCCGCACCGGCGCGCGCTCGCCCTGCCGGAGGCGCTCCGACGACGGGAGGTCGACTCCGCCCGGGTCATCGACGGCACGCTCCGGGTGCGGTTCCGGGATCCGGTACCGGCACCGACCGCGGTCGCGCCATGATGGACGACATGGATGGGACGGAGGATCCGGACGGGATCGAGGATCCTGACGGGACCGATGCCGGGCGCCGCAGGGCCGGTGTCTCCGATGGCGTCGAGCACCTGCAGCGGGCGGCACGCGAGGTGATCGCTGCCGCCAGGTCGTTCCTGGACGCGGTGGAGGCCGTGGTGGACGACGACGAGCGGCTGAGCGACGTCTCGAACGCCGTCGGTGACGTCGCCGCCACGGTGCTGGAGTCGCTGCGTGGCGCGTCGCGGTCCGAGCCCTGGGTCGACGCCGCCTGGCGGACGGACCGGCCCTCGGCGGCCGGACCGGCCGGACCGGCCGAGCCGGGGGGACCGACCGCCTCCGACAGCGAGGTCATCGATCTCACCGTCGGTGGTGGCGCTCCGAGCGACGACGTGGCCGACGGCACTCCCGAGGCTCCGTCGGACGACACCGAGGAGTGGGCACGGCCGCTCATCGATGCCGATGCGCCCCGCCGGCCGTCGAGGGTTCGACGGATCGCGGTCGACTGACCGGTGACGAGCGGTCCCCGAATCCTCACCGCGACGCATGCGGCGGCCGACAGGTGATGGGTTCCCATGAGACTCGTCCGCCTCGACCATCTCCCCGGGGGCCGCTCGCTCGAGCTGCACCCTCGTCTGACGGTCCTGCTCGGCGCGCCCGCTGAGGTGACCCGGGCACTCGAGCACCTGCTGCGTTCGCTCGTCGCCGCTGACCCCGTTCCCTTCGACGGGCAGGTCGAACTGCACGGGATCCGCCTCGGCCTGCACGACCGAGCGTTCGAGGTGGACGGCGTGTCGTGCGTCGACCCGGTGCTGGACCTCGGCGCCCCCATGCCGTTGCGCCCGGTGCGTCCGGCTCGACAGCGGCGCGCCGACCCCCGTCCGATCGTCGACATGCGCCCGGTCGACGTCGGAGGGGTCCCTCCGCCTCCGCCGGCCACCCGGGCCGGGAGCGGGACACCTGAGGATCCGGCGCAGCACACCCGTCGGATCGCGTCCGACGACCTGATCCGACTGCGCGCGGAGCTGCGCTCCCTCGACGGTGAGCGCAACGTCCTCGAACGTCGGACGACGGAGGCCCGGGCGGGTCTGGACTCCTTCGCCCGAGCGACCCTCGACGTCGCGGTCGGCCAGCTCGAGGCGGTCGAGGCCCGTCGGTCGGCGGCATCCGCGGAACGCTCCGGTTGGTACGACGAGCGGGCTGACCGCCGCGCTGAGCTCACCGGGCGGATCGACACGCTCCACGGCCGCCTCGGCGCGCTGAGCTCGACCTCGACCGACGAGCAGCGTGTCGTGATCGATCGGCTCGTCGCTCTGCGCGGATCGGCCGCTCCGTCGACGGCGCGCGACGCCGAGCGGGTCGCAGATCGCCTCGAGGAGATCCGACACGCCCAGGAGGAGGCGCGGACCCGTCGCCGGGCCACCGAAGCGCTGCTCACCGACGCCGAGCTGCGCCTCGCACGCGCTCGTCGTGAGCTCGACGAGGTGTCGGAGGCTGCCGCCGGTGGTGACGTCGTCCGATACGACCCGGACGTCGTGCGGTCCCTCGAGGTCGTCCGTGACGAACTGGTCGCGTTGGAGGAGGGCCGTCGTGACGTCGTGGATGACCGGAACCGCCTCGTCGAGCTGCGTTCCGAGGAAGCGCTCCTGCTCGATCGGCTCGGGTTCGAGACCTACACCGCGTTCGTCATGGGGGCGCAGACTGCCTCGGCAGCAGCCGCCCAGCATCGTCGACACGAGGAGGCGGCGGCCCGGCTCAGCGAGGCGCACGACGAGGTCCAGCGGATCCGTTCTGAGCTGTCGGACACCGCGGAGGACGAGGGTGCCGTCGCGGAGCGGGCCGTGCTCATCGACGCGGCGGCGGGCCTGCTCGGGGTGCCGGCGCCAGGGTTGTCACGGCTGACGACCGCTGAGCTGGTCGACCTGCTCAGGACGGCGCAGCTGGTCGCGTCGCTCGAGGAGGCCGAGAGCGAGCTGGCCGAGCTCGACCGAGCGGATGTGTCGCTGGACGACGGTGGCCGTGACGCCGACCTGGAGGCCGAGGCGCAGCAGCTCCGGTTGCGGGTCGCGGAGTGCGAGGCGGCCGTCGCCCGTCACCAGCGCGCGACCGCCGAGCTGGCGGACCTGCGGGCGCAGGAGCTCGAGATCCGCGACCGCGAACGGGACCTGCTGGTGCGGATCTCGGACCGGGAGCGCCTCCTCGACGTGTTGGACCTCGATGCTCCACCGCCGGCTGGGACTGGACCCGCCGACGTCGTGCCCCTCGAGGCAGCACCTGTGGAGGCAGCACCTGTGGAGGTCGAGTCGTTGCGTCGACGGGTCGAACGTGACGCGTCGATCGCCTGGCCCGTCGATCGGGAATGGCAGCTGCTCGCCCGGTTGGGCGAGGTGCGGTCGGTGGGATCTGTCGGGTCCGTTCCACTCCTCGTCACCGGGATCGACGCCTCGTCGCTCGACACGCCCGCACTGCTGCACCGGATCTCGTCGATGTCGGAGCTGGTGCAGCTGGTCGTCTGCGGTGAGGACGAACGGCTGGCACGATGGGCGGGTGGCCTCGGTGCGGACGCGTCGCTCATCCGGTGGTGATGTCGTCGTCCGTCGGACGATCGGGATCGACGTCGGTGGGACCAAGACGCTCGGTGTGCTCGTCGAGCGGGGTCCCGACGGCCCGGTGATCCGTCACCGTGAGCAGGTGCCGTCCGACGCCGGGTCCTCCGTTGTGATCGACGGCATCGTCGGCGTCGCCCGGTCGCTGTTCGAGCGCTTCCCCGACGCGGACGGCGTCGGCGTCGGGCTGGCCGGCTTCGTGGATCGCTACGGCGTCGTCCGCTCCGCGCCCAACTCGCCAGGTCTCATCGGTCGCGACGTCCGAGGGCTGCTCGTGGCGGAGCTCGGCGTCCCCGTCGTGGTCGACAACGACGCGAACTGCGCAGCGGTGGCAGCACATGCCGTGTCGGCGCCTGACGCCCGCCACCTGGTCGCGGTGACGTTCGGGACCGGCATCGGAGGTGGGTTGATCGTCGACGGCCGACTGGTCCACGGCGCCCGGGGCTTCGCCGGGGAGCCCGGCCACATGGTCGTCGATCCCGAGGGGCCGCTGTGCCCGTGCGGTCAGCACGGATGCTGGGAGCGCTACGCGTCCGGTTCCGGGCTGGCGTGGCTCGCACGGCTCGCCGTCGAGCGTGGTGACGCGCCGGCGTTGGCGGCCGTGGTGGGAGATCCGGCCGATCTGCGCGGGGAGCACGTCACGGAGCTGCTGCACACCGGCGATCCCGGTGTGACCGCGGTGTTCGACACGTACGCGGGGTGGGTCGCGCTCGGTGTCGCGAACCTGATCAACCTGCTCGACCCCGACGTCGTGGTCCTCGGCGGAGGGGTGATCGCGATGGGAGAGGAACTGCTCGGACGGGTCCGTGCATTCGTCGCCGAGCGGTATCCGGCGGCGAGCGACGGGCGGGACGTCCCGATCATCGGCTCCCCGGGAGGACCCGCGGCGGGTGCGCTCGGTGCGGCGTTGCTCGTGCACGTCGGCGCCACGGGCGGATGGAGCATGCCGCCGTCGAACAGCGAGGATCGTCAGCGGATCTGACGTATCCGGCCGTCGCCGCCCCAGGTGGTGTCCGCCGTCAGCACGGGCTCGTCCAGCCGTTCCCCGAGTGCCAGGCAGAGCCGATCGGCGAGCGACAACCCTTCCCCACGCCGCCATCGCCGTGCCGCCCACTCGGCGTCGTCGGACACCACCGGCTCGATCTGCACGCCGTAGCTGTCGAGGAGAGCCCGGACGAGCCCCCAGTCGCGCCCGGCGGCCAGCACCTTCTGTGCCACCTCGGACCAGTTCGCGGCACCGCATCGGGCCGAGTCGCCAAGTGCGGCCTCCACGACGTCGGATCCGCCCTCGCCGCCGAGGAATGCGAGGATCGCCGAGGCGTCGAGGACGGTCACGCGTCATCTTCCAGTGCGGCCGCCCGGCGACGTGTCCCGAGGAGATCGGCGACGAGGTCGGTTCCGGCGAGCTCCTCACGCACCATCTCCCGGAGCTGGTCACGGGTGAGGAGCACGATCCCGTCGGGAGCGTCGAGCATCACCAGCGGAGTGCCTTCCTGCAGGTTCGCTCGTTCGCGGAGCTCGGCCGGTACGACGATCCGGCCACGATCTCCCACAGTGACAGCGTACGTCCCATTCACGAGATAAACGTACCATCTGACTCATGTAGATGGGATGCGGAAGCCGAAGCGAGTGCTCTCCGCGCCGCCATCGGGCAGGAGGTGCACGAGCGGTAGCGTCTGGGCCATGGAGTTCCGTCGGATCACCGAGCTGCCGCCGTACGTCTTCACGATCATCGACTCGTTGAAGGTCGCCGCTCGGCGTGAGGGAGCCGACATCATCGACCTCGGGTTCGGCAACCCCGACCTGCCGTCGCCGAAGATCGCCGTCGAGAAGCTCTGCGAGGCGGCGCACAACGAACGCAACCACCGCTATTCGGCGTCCCGGGGCATACCGAAGCTTCGCGAGGCTGCGGCCAACTACTACCGGCACCGCTTCGACGTGGAGCTCGACCCCGACACCGAGGTGATCGCCACGATCGGCGCCAAGGAGGGGTTCTCGCACCTGATGTGGGTGTTGCTCGAGAAGGGTGACGTCGCGCTGGTTCCGTCGCCGAGCTATCCGATCCACATCTTCGGACCGCTCTTCGCCGGAGCCAACGTCCGGGAGATCCCGCTCGGAACCGGCGACGAGTTCTTCGACAACATGGTCGAGCAGTGGGAGTACTCCTATCCGAAGCCCCGGGTCATCGTCTTGTCGTTCCCGCACAACCCGACGACGACGTGCGTCGACGGCGACTTCATGCAGCGCGTGGTGGACTTCGCCCGCGAGCACGAGGTGCTGCTGGTGCACGACAACGCGTATGCGGACCTCGGCTTCGACGGGTACCGGCCGCCGTCGATCCTCCAGGCAGACGGAGCGAAGGACGTCGCGGTCGAGCTGTACTCCATGACGAAGTCGTTCTCGATGGCAGGGTGGCGCATGGCGTTCCTGCTGGGCAACGCCGAGGTCGTCGCTGCGCTCGCCAAGTTGAAGTCGTACCTCGACTACGGCACGTTCCAACCGATCCAGATCGCGTCGACGGTCGCCATGAACGAGGAGCAGGACTTCCCGGTCGAGGTCAACGCCATCTACCAGGCACGCCGCGACGTGCTCTGCGGCGGTCTGAACCGCATCGGCTGGGAGATCGACCCGCCGATGGGGACGATGTTCGCCTGGGCGCGCATCCCGGAGCCGTACATCGAGATGGGGTCCGTGGAGTTCTGCGCCCACCTCGTGCGCGAGGCACAGGTGGCGCTGTCGCCGGGCGTCGGGTTCGGGCCCGGGGGAGAGGGCCACGTCCGGTTCGCGCTCATCGAGAACGAGCAGCGGACCAACCAGGCCATCCGCAACCTGAAGCGGGCGTTGACCAAGCTCGGTTGATCCGTCGGGTCCGTTCAGTCGCGGGCGCCGGCGATGCCGTGCATGCAGAAGTCGACGACCAGATCGGCGACGACCTCGGGGGCCTCGCCGCGGCCGTCGATGTAGACCCGTGTCATCACGTTCGTGATGCCGAGGATCCCCCAGCCGAGCGCCTCGGCGTCGCGGTCGGGGATGCGGCCGTCGTCGATCGCCTGCTGGAGGTGGGCGACGGCGTCGCCGACGAGCACCTTCTGACCGGCGAGCACGGCGTCGGCGAACGTGGTGTCCATGCGGGCGAACTCGAACAGGCGGCGATGGTCGCTGTGGGTCGCCATCCACAGGACGCCAGCGCGGATGCCGAGCTCGAGGCGACGCACCGGGTCCGGCTCGTCGGTGATGGCCCGGAGCTGGGTGCGTCGCAGGTCCCGCTGCGCGGTGCGGAGGATCTCGACGAAGAGCTCCTCCTTCGAGGAGAAGTACCAGTAGAAGACGCCCTTGCCGACGCCCAGGCCGTCGACGATGTCGGCGACCGAGGTCGGGTGGTAGCCGTCCGCGGCGAAGCGGCCGGTCGCATACGAGATGAGCTGGGCTCGGCGTTCCTCGCCCCGTGGCGTGAGCTTCCTCGGCACCGGGGGGACGCTAGCGGACTGTCTTGACCGATCGGTCAAGAACTGGGCCCGACCGGCCGCTCCCAACCCGACGACCGTTCGACGCCACGACGCCACATGGCGTGGAGGGCATCCGCGTGTCCGCGGGCCTCCTCGTCCGAAGACGGTTCGGCACGGGCGTCAGCGTGCCAGTTGCCGGCAAGCTCCGCCGCGTCGGACCAGACGCCGACGCCGAGGCCGGCGATGAACGCCGCGCCGAGCGCGGTGGTCTCGGCGACAGCGGAGCGGAGCACGGTCGTGCCGAGCTGGTCGGCCTGGATCTGCAGCAGCAGGTCCATCGCTGCCGCCCCGCCGTCCACGCGCAGCTCCGCGATGTCGATCCCGGTTCCGGCGCACATCGACTCGACGACGTCGCGGGTCTGCAGGGCCATCGACTCGACGACCGCCCTCGCGATGTGCGCCCGGGTGGTACCCCTCGTGATCCCGATGATCGATCCCCGGGCGTACGGGTCCCAGTCGGGGGCGCCGAGACCGGCGAACGCCGGGACGATCACCACGCCGCCGGTGTCGGGCACCGAGGCGGCCAGCGGTCCGACCTCGGCGGCGTCGGCGATGAGCTCGAGCCCGTCACGGAGCCACTGCACCGCCGCGCCGGTCACGAACACGGCACCTTCGAGGGCGTAGTGCGTCACGGTGTCCGTGCCCGGTTCTGAACCAGCACCGTCGACGGTGCCGAGCATCGCTGCGGGGAGCTCCCATGCGACGGTGGTGAGGAGTCCGTCGACCGGTTCCGGACACGTCTCTCCGGTGTTGAGCAGGATGAACGAACCGGTGCCGTAGGTGTTCTTCGCCATGCCGGGCGACAGGCAGGCCTGACCGAACAGCGATGCCTGCTGGTCGCCGAGGATCCCGCCGATCGGCACTCCGGCACCGACGGGGTTCCCCGCGGTCGTCTCACCGAAGGATCCCGCCGAGGGCCGGATCTCGGCCAGCGCCGATCCCGGGACGCCGAACAGCTCGCACATCTCGTCGGACCACGCCCGCGCCCGCAGGTCGTACAGCATGGTCCTCGACGCGTTCGACGGGTCGGTCGCGTGCACCGCTCCCGCGGCATCGGTCCCGCCGGTCAGGTTCCAGAGGATCCAGCTGTCGACCGTGCCGAGGCGCAGGTCGGCATCCGCGACGACGCCGTCGGTGAGCAGCCACTCGAACTTGGAGGCGGAGAAGTACGGATCGAGCACGAGGCCCGTGATCTCGCGGATCCGGGGCAGGTGCCCGTCGTCCTCCAGCTGCGCGCATCGATCCGCGGTCCTGCGGTCCTGCCAGACCAGGGCGCGGTGACGTGGGACGCCGGTGACGGCGTCCCACGCAACGGCGGTCTCGCGCTGGTTGGTGATCCCGATCGCGTCCACCTGCCCGTCGACGAGGTCGCTCGCCTCGGCGAGCACCTCCAGCGTGGTCGCCCAGATCTCCTCGGCGTCGTGCTCGACGTGGCCGGGTCGGGGGAAGTGCTGGGTGAACTCCCGGTACGCGCGTGCGACCGGTCGGCCCGTCCGGTCGACGGCGAACGCCCGGATGCCCGTCGTGCCTGCGTCGATCGCGATGACCGCCATGACGCGGACAGTAGCGGCAGCGCGGAGGTGGTCGGAGCTGCGCATACGCTGAGCGGTGTGCGCATCGGGATCCTCACCTCCGGCGGCGACTGCCCCGGTCTCAACGCCGTCATCCGTGCAGTGGTCCGCAAGACCGAACGTGTCCACGACGGAACGGTCATCGGGTTCCACGACGCCTGGCGGGGTGTGCTCGAGGACGACTGGGAGGCCCTCGACGTCGCACGTTGCCGCGGGATCCTGCCGCGGGGTGGGACCATCCTCGGCACCTCGCGGGTCCAGCCCTACCAGTTCCCCGACGGGGTCGAGATCGTCAGGGCGACGATGGCCCGGCTGGATCTGGACGGGTTCGTCGTCATCGGCGGTGACGGGTCGCTGGGGGCGGCCCGGGACCTCCAGCGCGACGGGATCAACTGCGTCGGCGTGCCGAAGACGATCGACAACGACATCGCGCTCACCGAGATGACCTTCGGCTTCGACACGGCGGTGCACATCTGCTCGGCCGCCATCGATCGACTCCACACCACCGCCGAGGCGCACGACCGTGTCATCGTCGTCGAGGTGATGGGCCGCGAAGCCGGCCACATCGCGGTCCGGGCAGGCCTTGCCGGTGGGGCGACGATGACGTTGATCCCGGAGGTGCCGTTCGACATCGCCGAGGTCTGCGAGGCACTGGAGCGTCGCCACGCCGGCTTGTCGTACGCATCGATCGTGGTCGTGGCCGAGGGTGCGACGCCGGCACCCGGAACGATGCCTGAACCCACCTACGAGGTCGACCGCTTCGGACACCGTCGCCTCGGTGGCATCTCGCAGGTGCTGGCCTCCGAGATCGAGGGCCGGACCGGGATCGAGACCCGGGTGACGATCCTCGGTCACGTCCAGCGGGGTGGGACGCCGACGGCGTTCGACCGCGTGCTCGCGACCCGCTACGGCATCGCCGCGGCGGACGCGGCCGCGGCCGGCGAGTGGGGCGCGATGGTCGCCCTCCACGCCGATCGGATCGTGCACGTGCCCCTCGACGAGGTTGCCGGCCGGACCCGATTCGTCGACCTCGACCTCTACGAACAGGTCGCTCGTCCGTTCTTCGCGAGCTGATCCGTCCCTGTCTCGGTCGGCTCAGCCGCTCGCAGGGCAGTGCTGGTCCAACGCCGTCTGGCGTGCTTGGAGCCGTTGCACGTTCGCCTGGCCCAGCTCCGCGACGGCGACGTCGGACGGCCGAGCCAGCAGGGTCCGGTAGTCGCAGTCGGTCACCACCGACGCGTCGCCGTGGGTCGGTGTGGCGACCTGCACCGGTTTGCCGCCGACGGAGAACTTGAGCTGGTCCACGTCCGGCAACTCGGTGGCGGTCATCACGATCTGCGCGATGGCCTGCTGGCGACTGGGACCGACGACGTTGTCGAACTCGCCGGACAGGTCGACCGACAGGGTTCCTGCGTCGAAGCGGACGTTCGACAACCGGGTACCCACCGGGATCGACGTGGTCAACTTGCGGGACTGCTGGTCCTCGGGTTGGGCCTTGAGCAGGGCGTTGAGGACGGTTCCGATGTCGCGGTCCGGGAGCGACTGGGTCACGGGGACGAGCTGGCCGTCGCGGACGTAGTAGAGGACGGCGGTGGCCCCGCCGGCGGTCGGGTTCGACGGCGCTGCGGTCGTGGTGGTGCTTGCAGCGAGCTCGCGAGGTGCGTCATCGGTCCCGATCGAACACGCGGAGACGAGCACTGCGACACCGATCAGAATGCCGACGACGGCCAG
>CAYSCB010000003.1:0-27607 GCA_964429335.1 uncultured Aquihabitans sp. | reverse complement strand
CAGAACGACATCCTCAAGGAGTTCATGGTCCGCAACACCTACATCTATCCGCCCACGCCGTCGATGCGGATCATCTCGGACATCTTCGCCTACACCTCGGAGCGGATGCCGCGGTTCAACTCGATCTCGATCTCCGGCTACCACATGCAGGAGGCCGGGGCGACCGCCGATCTCGAGCTCGCCTACACGCTCGCCGACGGCCTCGAGTACATCGGCGCCGGCCTCCGCGCCGGTCTCGACGTCGACCGGTTCGCTCCGCGGCTGTCGTTCTTCTGGGCCATCGGCATGAACTTCTTCATGGAGATCGCCAAGATGCGCGCTGCCCGTCTGCTCTGGGCGAAGCTCGTCAAGGAGCGGTTCGGTCCGTCGGACCCGAAGTCCCTGTCGCTTCGGACCCATTCGCAGACCTCGGGCTGGTCGCTCACGGCGCAGGACGTGTTCAACAACGTCATCCGCACCTGCATCGAAGCGATGGCCGCAACCCAGGGTCACACCCAGAGCCTCCACACCAACAGCCTCGATGAAGCGCTGGCGCTCCCGACCGACTTCTCTGCACGCATCGCCCGGAACACCCAGCTGTTCCTGCAGCAGGAGTCGAACACGACCCGTGTCATCGACCCGTGGGGAGGCAGCTACTACGTGGAGCGCCTGACGGCGCAGCTGGCCCAACGGGCCCTCGAGCACATCGCCGAGGTCGACCAGCTCGGCGGCATGGCGAAGGCGATCGAGGCGGGCACCCCGAAGCTGCGCATCGAGGAGGCCGCCGCCCGTACGCAGGCACGTATCGACGCCGGCCGTCAACCGGTGATCGGCGTGAACAAGTACCGACTCGACGGCGACGAGGACATCGACGTCCTCAAGGTCGACAACTCCGCGGTGCGCGCCGGACAGATCGCGAAGCTGCAGCGGTTGCGTGACGAGCGTGACGACGACGTGGTGCGCAGCGCATTGGAGGCGTTGACGAACGCAGCGGCGTCCGGCGACGGGAACCTGCTCGACCTCGGTGTCGCGGCGGCGCGGGCGAAGGCGTCGGTGGGGGAGATCAGCGACGCGCTCGAGAAGGTGTTCGGCCGCCACCGCGCCGACATCCGGTCGATCTCCGGCGTCTACCGCAGCGAGCTCGGCGAGAAGGGTGGAGCCGTGGACGAGATCCGGCGCAAGGTCGAGGCGTTCGAAACGGCCGACGGCCGTCGCCCACGCATCCTGCTCGCGAAGATGGGCCAGGACGGCCACGACCGTGGCCAGAAGGTGATCGCCTCGGCGTTCGCGGACCTGGGCTGGGACGTCGACATCGGACCGTTGTTCCAGACCCCGACCGAGGTCGCCCGCCAGGCCGTCGAGGCCGACGTGCACGTGGTCGGACCGTCTTCGCTCGCTGCCGGTCACCTCACGCTCGTCCCCGAGCTCGTCCGGGCACTTGCTGACCTCGATCGACCGGACATCCTGGTCGTCGTGGGCGGGGTCATCCCGCCACAGGACTACGAGGCCCTGTACGCCGCCGGAGCCGCCGCGGTGTTCCCGCCCGGCACGGTGATCCACCAAGCGGCATCGGACCTGCTCGATCGCCTGGCGGACCGACTCGGCTACGACCTGGGCTGAGCTCGTTGCCCGCGCCACTGCAGCTGTCGGACTACCTCGACGGCGTCCTGTCCGGTGACCGAACCGTGCTCGCCCGTGCGATCACGTTGGTCGAGAGCCGCAACCCCGAACACCGGCGGGTCGCCCAGCAGCTCATCCAGGAGCTCCTGCCGCGCACCGGTGGGGCACACCGGGTCGGGATCACCGGCGTCCCCGGGGTCGGCAAGAGCACCTTCATCGATCAGCTCGGCATTGACCTGACCGCGGCGGGCCACAGCGTGGCGGTGCTGGCGGTCGACCCGTCGAGCTCCCGGACCGGCGGTTCGATCCTCGGTGACAAGACCCGGATGGAACGGCTCGCGGTCGACCCACGCGCGTTCGTGCGACCCTCGCCTGCCGGCCGGTCACTCGGCGGGGTCACGCGCTCGACGCGTGAGACGATCCTGGTGTGCGAGGCGGCCGGCTTCGACGTCATCCTGGTCGAGACCGTCGGCGTCGGCCAGTCCGAGACGCTCGTGGCAGAGATGGTCGACTTCTTCCTCGTGCTCATGCTCTCGGGTGCCGGTGACGAGCTGCAGGGCATCAAGAAGGGGGTGCTCGAGCTCGCCGACATGGTCGCGGTCAACAAGGCCGACGGTGACAACACCGGACGGGCGGAGCGCGCAGCAGCGGACTACCGCGCGGCGCTGCACCTCATGTCGCCCGCATCGCCGACCTGGTCACCGCCGGTCGTGACCTGCTCCGGGCTGACCGGGATCGGCCTCGATGAGCTGTGGCGTCAGATCGAGACGCACCGCCGGAAGCTCACCGCGACCGGTGAGCTCGACTCCCGTCGCCGCGACCAGCAGGTGCGATGGATGTGGTCGATGCTCGATGACCGGTTGCGTGACGACCTGCGCACCGACCCCGCCCTGCACGACCTGCTCGTGGCCTACGAGCAACGGGTGCACGACGGTGAGCTGACCGCCACCGTCGCGGTCGACCACATCTGGGACCGGTATCTGGCCACCAGATGATCGGCTCCGTGGTCGGGTTCCGGGCAGGGCACAGGGAGATGTACCCGCGGACTTGAGCCGACCGGCCCGACGCGGTTCTCTCAAGAGGTGTCGATTCGGCGGCTGGGGGCCGCGATCGTGGCGGTGGCCTGCGTGGTCGCGTTGACGGCGGTCGTCCGGTGGCGTTCCGACGTCGAGCTCCCCGGCCAACCGGTGGCGAGCGTCCGGGGAGCGCTCATCGAGCGCGGTGGCGTCACGGCCGAGATGCAGGAGTCCCTGCAGCACTCGGTGCTGCTGGTGCGTTCGAACGGCTGTGGGTCCTCCCGGCAGGCGACGGCGACGGTGATCGACCACGGTGGTCGACCGATCGGGCTGACGAACCAGCACGTCGTCACCGGATCGGTCGCTGTGTCCGTCGACGGGATGGACGATGCGGTGCAGGTGGTCGGTCGGGTCGACGGACGCGACGCCGTGGAGCTCGACGGTGACGAGCTGGTCGCCGGTGGCGCCCGGGCCATGGAGGTCGGTCCCCGTCCGCTCCTCGGCGCACAGGTCGTCGTCGCCGGCTATCCCGACGGACGGTTCCGTGCCGCCGCCGGTCATGTCAGGGCGATCGAGCAACGCCAGGGCTACGGCGGAACCGCCGACGTGCTGATCGTCGACGCCGAAGCGGTACCGGGAGTCTCCGGCGGTGTCGTGATCGACGTCCAAGGACGGGCGGTCGGGCTGGTGGCAGCGCGTGACCCCGCCAGCAGCGACGTGGTCGCCTACCCGATCGACGTCATCGGCCGGGCGACGGACACGGCCGTCACCCCCTGCTGAGGCCTCGGCCCACCGGCGGTCGACCCGTCGGACCTGCTCAGTCCACCGCCGTCTCGCGTTGCTTCGCGAGCTCGCGACGGTGCGCCTCGATCGCCTCCTCCTCGATCTCCGCCTCGACCCCCTCCTCCTGGCGTTCGGCCTGGACGTCGGTGTCGCCGGGCTCCTGGCCACCGTGAGGATGACGTTCGAGGTGCTGGTCGCTGTGCTCGTCTCCGCTCGTCATGCCGCGTCCCTACCCGACAGGTGCCGTCGGCAGACCAGCCGTGACGACGGATCGATCCTGCAACTGTGTCGCCGGAGCGACGTGGAACGGATGAGACTGGGCCGATGAGCGGCCGCGACCTCGTCCTGTTGGGGACCTCGAGCCAACGCCCGACGCGGACCCGCAACCACAACGGCTACCTCCTGCGCTGGGACGGCACCGGTCTGCTGTTCGACCCGGGTGAGGGGACCCAGCGGCAGTTCACCTTCGCCGAGGCGAAGACGACGCGGGTCCGACACATCTTCCTGGGCCACCTGCACGGCGATCACTGCCTCGGGTTGCCCGGTGTGCTCGCCCGTATGGCGTTCGAGCACGTGAGCGGCCCGGTGCCCATCTACTTCCCGGAGAGCGGCCTGGCGAACGTGGAGCGCCTGATCGACGCTGCGATCGGCGAGCGGGTGGAGGTCGACCTCCGACCCGTTCCCGCCGCGGGCGCCGTGGTCGAGGAGTCACCGCTTCGGATCACCGCCCTTCCGCTCGCACACCGCGTCCCTGCGCTGGGATGGCGTGTCGAGGAACCTGACCACGTGCACCTGCTCCCGGAACGCCTTGCCGAGATGGGGATCGTGGGACCTTCCGCCGGCGAGCTCCTCCGCGGCCGCGAGATCCACGTGCGCGGTCGGCAGGTTCGCCTCGAGGAGGTCAGCGTGGTCCGCCCTGGCCGGTCCGCAGCGGTCGTGATGGACACCGCCTACTGCGACAACGCGGTGCGGCTCTGCGAGGGCGTGGACCTGGCGGTCCTCGAGGCGACCTACGTCGATGCCGAGAAGCACCTGGCGGAACGCTACCGACACCTGACAGCAGGTCAGGCCGCACGGATCGCCCGCGACGCCGGTGTGCGACTGCTGGTGTTGACGCACTTCTCGTCCCGCTACCCGGACAGCAGAGGGCACCTGCGTGAAGCAGCAGCGATCTTCCCCGACGTGATCGTCGGAGACGACCTCATGGTCGTGCCCTTCCCCTGAACGACGCATCCGTGGTCTCCCCGCGGCACGCACAACTGCGCGGTGAGCTGCCGGATCGGACCGCCGCTCCTCAGCCCGCGGCGAGCTCCTTCAGCAGCTCACGGGTGGCGACCTGGTCACGTTCGTCGAGTCCGATCTCGACGGGGGCGAAGTCGGTGGTCCCGGCATCGGCGAACGCTGCGACACCGGCGCGGACGGTGGCCTCGTCGCCGATCACCGAGACGTCCGCCGGGCCGCTGGCTCCCTCGGCATCCATCACTCCGCGGTACGACGGCAGGTCGTTGTAGCCGGCCAGGAACGCGTTCACCGCGTCCTTGACCCCGTCGGCGTCGTCGGTGACGCAGATCGGCACCGACGCGACGATCCGCGGCGCCGGCCGGCCTGCCTCCGCAGCCGCGGAGTCAAGCCCCGGCTTGATCCGCTCGGCGATCACCTTCGGCCCGGACAGCCAGAGGATCGATCCGTCACAGCGGGACCCTGCCAGTCGGAGCATCCGAGGGCCCATCGCGGCGAGCAGCACGCTCGGGGGCTCCTCCGCCGGTGGACCGCCTTCGGCGAACCCGGACCAGATGTCACCGGTGACGTCGACCGACCCGTCGGCCATCGCCGGGAGCAGGACCGACAGGTACTCCTCCATGTGCTTGGCGGGCGTCGCGAACGGGATCCTCAGCGACGTCTCTATCGACACCTTGTGCGCCAGGCCGATCCCGAGCACCAGGCGAGGGCCGATGATCTGCTGCACCGTCACGGCCTGCCCGGCGAGCATCAACGGGTGTCGCAGCCAGGTCGGGATGACCGCGGTGCCCAACTCGATGGTCGAGGTGATCTCGCCCATCGACGCGATCGCGGTGAGGGCGTCGGGCACAGCGAGCTGGGCGAGCCAGTACGACGAGAACCCGTCGGCCTCGGCCTGGGCAGCGTGCTCGGTGATCTGGCCGACCGGGGCGCGGGTGGCGATGAGGCCTGAACCGTTGAGTCCGATGCGCATCGGGCCATCATGGCTGGTCTTCGGTGTGGTGGACCTGCATCCCTGAGTGCCTGGTCGAGGAGATCGTCAAGGCCAGCCTGGCGTGCCGTGTCCTGCAGGTATCCGAGGTCGAGTGCGTCGCCCTGGACCAGGATGATCCCCAACACGTCGCGCCACTGGCGATCCGACACCGAGCCGCCCCGTCGGTACCAGTCGAGCTTGCGCAGCACCTGGTCCTCGGCAGACGTCACCCACACCCCGGATGTCGTTCCCGGCAGCGGAACGAGCACACGACGTTCGATCTGGCGACGATCCAGCAGCCCGTCGCCGAGGACGAAGAGGTCGAGCTCGTCGAGGATCGCGACGACCCGTACGATGAGCGCGAGGGCGCCGCTGGTGCCGCTGGTGCCGCTCACGAAACAGGTGGTGTGTCGCGTGCGGCCTCGGCGAGCGCTCGTCCGAAGCGCCGCCGGTGAGCTCGATCGCAGGACCCCCGATGAACGACGCGACGAGTTCCGCCGTCGGATCATCACCGATCCGTCGGATCTGAGCGACGACCTCCGAGCGAAGATCCAGGCGACGGCAGAGCGACTCGCAACCGAGTGTCGTCGAGTCGGGTGACCCGCAGGCAAGTCCCGTTCTCCGAACGTCACCGATGCGACGGTCGACGACTTCGAAGGCGTCACGATTCCCAGCGGGTACGACGACACGATGAGGGTGCTCGTGGCGCCAGGGATCTTGGCGAGCACCTTCGTCGTCGATCCGACAACGCTGGGGGCGGGGTACGCTGTCGACCTGATGGGAGCCGATCGAGAGCCGATCACCGCCGCCGAGTTGGATGCGATGACGCCCGATCAACGGCACGCCGCGGTCAGCGAGCGGATCGTGACCGACCTCGACGAGGTGCCACCAGCGTTTCTCGATCGCGTCATCGCCACCGCGGAGCGACTGGCGGCCGAGCGCCGCGCCTGACTGCTGGCATGCCGCGCCGCGAGGTCCGCGTGACGGACCAGTTCTTCGATCGACTCGACGAGCTGCTGCCCTCCGAACGGTCCGCAGACGGCGAGCCATCGACGACGGATTTCCTGCTCCACGAGATGCCGAGCGTCATTGAGCGCCTCGCCGCGATGTTCGAGGAGGTCACGGTGCACGCGGTGCCCGGATCCGACGTGCGGGTGTTGATCACGGCCGGCGTGTTCGGACGGAACCTCGCGTTCTACGTCGCGTCGGCTCCCGACGGCTGGATCGAGATCCTGTCCCTCGACATCGATTGATCCGTCGTTGTAGATCCGACAACGGTCGAGTGCACCTGACCGCGCACCTCTTGAACTCAGCAGCCGGTATTGATGATATCATGAGGCAGCTCGAATGATATCAATGCGAGGTGTGCGGTGAGAACAGTGATCGACATCGATGACGCAGCGCTCGAAGCCGCGATGCAGGTCTTGGGGACGTCGACCAAGGTCGAGACCGTCAACCGAGCGCTCGCCGAGGTGGCGAACCGTGAGGCGCGGCTCGCGTTGCTGGCCGACCTGGACCGAGTCGCCGGGGACCTGGGTGACGAGTCGGTGATGTCCGGCGCGTGGCGTTGAGCGCGCTCCACCTGGCGGACAAGTCAGCCCTGGAGCAGCGGAGGCACAGTGACGCGGCGCGCCGGCTGCTCGAGGCGCTGCTCTTCGAGAACATGCTGGCCTCGTGCCACGTGATCGCCCTCGAGGTCCTCTACTCGGCCCGCAACCGCGCTGACTACGAGACGCTGCAGCGCGACATCGAAGCCATCCAGTGGCTTCCCGTCACAGAGCCGGTCATGGATCGGGCACTCGAGGTCCAGCATCTCCTCGCACGACGTGGCCAGCACCGAACACCGCTTCCCGATCTCATGATCGCTGCGGCCGCCGAGATCAACGAAGCCGTGGTACTGCACTACGACAGCGACTTCGACCGGATCGCGGAGGTGACCGGACAGCCGATGCGATGGATCGTTCCTCGAGGCACCGCCGGATGAGCGTCGATGCCTCGGCGGTGGGCTCCGTCGTCGATCCGACAACGGTCGAGTGCGCGAGGAGACAGCACTTGAACTCTCGCGAGGCGTTGTTGTCCGTGGGTCGGGTTACGATCTCGTCATGAACTCAGACCCGCCGCCGGTGACCGCCGACGAGCTCGATCAGATGACACCCGACGAGCGGCGCGACGAGTTTCGCCGTCGGATCATCACCGATCCGTCGGAGCTGAACGAAGCGCTTCGAGCGAAGATCAGGGCTACATCAGAGCGACTCGCCGAGGAGCGTCGCCGAGTCGGGTGACGCGCAGGCAAGTCCGGTTCTCCGAGCAGTTCTTCGAGCGACTCGACGAGCTGCTTCCTCCCGAACGCCCGGGCGATGGGGGGCCTTCAGCCTCCGACTTCCTGCTGCACGATCTCCCGAATGTCATCGATGCGATGGCCGACGACTTCGAAGGCGTCACGATTCCGAGCGGCTACGACGAGTCAACGAGAGTTCTCGTGGCGCCGGGGCTCCTGGCAAGGACCTTCGTCGTGTACGCAACCTTGATCGCCGACGACGTCGTCGAGGCGTTCTACCTCGACCTGGACTGATTCCATCGAATCGCCGCCATCGTTGTCGATCCGACAACGGTCGAGTGCGCGAGGAGGGACTTGAACCCTCACGTCCTTGCGGACACAGGAACCTGAATCCTGCGCGTCTGCCAATTCCGCCACTCGCGCGAGTGGAGGCCGAACTGTAGCGCGGGTGGAGACCGACGGTTCAGCCCGCGGGAACGACCTCGTTCACGACTTCGTAGGCGTCGACGTTCGGGCCGCCGTCCTGGCCGTCGCCTCCCGGACCGTGGCCGTGCGCCGCGCGGAACGCGTCGGAGTGCAGCCAACCCGTGAACGACTCCTTGGAGTCGAAGACGATCTCGGCGAGATACGGGGAACCGTCGGCGGTGGGACGCAACAGGGTCGAACGGACAAGACCGGGCACCGCTCCGAGGGTGTCCGACATGGAGGCGGAGAAGTGCTGTTCGAACATCTCGGCCCGCTCGGCTTCGACTTCGATCCGGTTCACGACGACGTACATGGGTTCGCAGGGTACCGTCGACCCATGGCCGAGGATGGCGCACCCTTCACCGTCGCGCTCCTCGTCGGCCGACCGCTCAGTCACACCTCCGCTTCCGGTCGTGCGGTGCGCACCGCGTTCCGCAAGCGGGCCGTCGACGGACCGGTCCACCTCGGAGAGACCAACCTCGACGGCGACGAGCAGGCCGATCTCCACCATCACGGCGGACCCGACAAGGCGGTGCTGGCCTGCTCCGCTGATCACGCCGGATCGTGGCGACGGATCGCACCGGAGCTCGGGGATCCCGGTGCCTTCGGAGAGAACCTCCACGTCGCCGGGCTCGCGGAGACAGATGTCTGCATCGGCGACCGGTGGCGGATCGGCACGGCGGAGCTCGAGATCTCCCAGCCGCGCCGGCCGTGCTGGAAGGTCGAGGACCGGTGGGGACGACAGGGCCTGGTCGAGCTGATGGAGACGACGAGCAGGACCGGCTGGTACCTCCGGGTGCTGTCGACCGGCACCGTGCAGGCAGGCGATCGGTGGGAGCTCCTCGATCGTCCGAACCCCGGCTGGAGCATCGAGCGGGCCAACGACGTCGTGCACCACCGTCGTGACGACCTCGACAGCGCCGTCGAGCTGGCAGCGGTGCCGGAGCTGTCGGCGTCGTGGAGACGGACGTTCATCGAGCGCGTCGACCGTCTCCGCGCCGGTGTCGGCGAGGACCTCGCGGCGGTCGAGGCGTCCCGGCGCAGCGGCCCGGACTGACGGGTGGCCCGGGGCGGTCGCTCCGGCGTCGCTATCGTTGTGCCAATGGCTACCCAGGGCTTCGAGGGCCGCCTCGAGCGCATGGTGGAGGGCACGTTCAGCCGCCTGTTCCGGTCGTCGGTCAAGCCGGTGGAGTTCGGGCGCAAGCTGCAACGGGAGATGGACGCTCGTCGCTCGGTGGGCGTCGACGGTCGGACGATCGTGCCGAACCGGTACGGCTTCGGGATCTCGACCGATGACCACGAGCTGCTCGTCGACATCCTCCTCACCCTGCGCCGTGAGCTCGCGGATGCCGCTCGGGAGCACGCCCGCGACGAGGGATACGCCTTCGTGGGTCCGGTGGAGATCGAGATCGACGCGGACCCGAACGTCCGCACCGGGCTCATCGAGGTGGAGTCCCGCTTCCTCGAAGGTGCCGGTGGTCTGCCACCGGGATCCCTCGTCCTGTCGACCGGGGACCGTGTACCCCTGGGCGAGTACGTCGTGTCCATCGGACGCCATGCCGACTGCACGATCGTGCTCGCCGATCCGAACGTCAGTCGAGTGCACGCCGAGGTGCGACCCGCAGGTGACGGGTTCGTCGTCGCGGATCTCGGGTCCACGAACGGCACGAAGGTCAACGGAGTGCGCGTCGCTGAGCACGAGTTGCGTGACGGAGACGAGGTCCGCTTCGGGAACACGACCGTCCGCTTCGAGGCCTCGTAGGCTCAGCTGTCGTGCCCGAGCAGCTGCTCACCGTCCTGAAGCTCTGTCTCCTGGCACTGCTGTACCTGTTCTTCCTGCGCGTGCTTCGAGCGGTGTGGACCGAGGTCAACCCGCCGAAGCAGGCCGTGGCACCGAAACCCGCGACACCGGTACCGGCGACCACGCGGGCGCGTCGTCGCGCTGCCCGGGCCCGACGTCGACCGGCAGTCCCCACGCGGCTGGTCATCGTGGAGCCTCCAGCACGGGCGGGTACCGAGTTCGCGTTGGGCCCGGACATGACCGTGGGCCGAGCGCCGGGTTGCGACCTGGTGTTCGACGAACAGTACGTCTCGCAGGTGCACACCCGGATCTTCAGCCGCGAGGGCGCCGCCTTCGTCGAGGACCTCGGGTCGACGAACGGCACCTGGGTGAACGGAGCGCGCGCCGTCGGGCAGACCCCGGCGCGGCTCGGAGACCGGATCCAGGTCGGCAACGTCGTCATGGAGGTCCGATGACGACGTTCACGACCGGAGCGACGTCGCTCGTCGGCCAGGTGCGGAGCGCGAACGAGGACGCCTACCTCGTCACCGACGACCTCGTCGCGGTGGCCGACGGCATGGGCGGTCATCGGGCCGGCGAGGTGGCGTCGGCCGACACCGTCGAGGTCCTGCGCGCGGCGGGGGGTTCGCGGGCGGTCGAGGACCTCGTGGCCGCGGTGCACCGGGCGAACCGCCGCATCAACGAACGGGCCGCCGAGTCCGACGAGCTGCGGGGGATGGGGACGACGGTCTGCGTCGTCGGTCAGGTCCGCTACGACGACGAGGACCAGATCGCGGTCCTCAACGTCGGTGACTCACGCGTCTACCTGTTCGCCGACGGGAAGCTGGACCAGTTGACCGAGGACCACTCGCTCGTGGAGACGCTGCTGCGAGAGGGTCGCATCTCGGCGGAAGAGGCAGAACACCATCCTCGACGCAACGTCATCACGCGTGCGCTCGGCGTCGAAGCCCTCGTGGTCGTCGACGCGTGGTTGCTGAGTCCGTGCGACGGCGACCGGCTGCTGCTGTGCAGCGACGGGCTGTTCGGCGAGGTGGGCAAGGACCGGATCGCCGAGATCCTGGGTGAGGGTGACGACCCTGCCGTCACCGCTCGGCGACTCGCTGCCGAGGCCGACGCCGCCGGCGGTCGTGACAACATCACGACGGTCGTTGTGGACATCTCCGACACCGGTGAACCCGCAGCGTCGATCCAGGGCAGGTGGCGCAGGATCAGCACCCCTGCGGTGGACATGTCGGACCCCGACGACGACGGCCCTCACACGGCGACCGTGATGACCGTGGTGGCACCGCCGGTGTCGGATGTCGGATCCTCGCAAGGCGAGGTCGACGACGAGACTGACGAGACCGACGAGGCGTACGAGCCGGCCGTCGATGACGGGCCCGGTTCGGAGATGACCGGCGACGACGAGGCCGATCCTGGAACGGAAACCCCGGACGAGGACGAGCCCCTCGGCGACACGGACTCGCAGCGTCAGGGACGGCCGTGGCGGACAGCGCTGTTCGTCCTTGCTGTGTCCGCCCTCATCGCCGTCATGGCCACGGTGCTCGTGGTCTGGTCGCGCACGGGTTGGGTGGTCACCGACGACCGTGGTGTGGTGGTCCTCGTCCAAGGTCCGAAGAACGGCCTTCCGCTCATCGGTCCGTTGGTGGTCGAACGCCACGACGACCTGCCGGTCAGCGAGCTCACCGACGCCGACCGCTTGGCGGTCGGGCGTGGAACGAGGTTCACGTCCCGTTCCGATGCCGAGCAGTTCATCGGCAGGCTCGCACGACCCACCACGACGACCACCACGACGACCACCACGACGACCACGACCACATCGACGACCACGACGATGCCCGCGACGACGGTCGGGTCCGAGGGGATCGTCGTGACGCCGCCGGCCACCGGTCCGTGACGGCGACGCTCCCTGCGGACCGGCGTTCGGCGGTCCGCTCCCTGTCGAAGCGACGCCGCACGACCGAGCTCGGTCTGCTCGTCCTCGCGTTCATCATCATCCTGGGCGCCTACGCGCTGGCCAGCCTCGGTCGCAACGCGTCGCTGCCGGCCGACATCTGGCCGTTCCTCGCCGTGCTGCTCGCGCTGCTCGTCGGCGCACACCTCGCGAACCGGCGCCTGGCGCCGCTGGCGGATCCGTTGCTGCTCCCGATCGCAGCACTGCTGAACGGCATCGGCTACGTCTTCATCGCCCGGCTGAACAAGGACCTCGCGGCGCTGCAGGCGGCGTGGACCGCCGTCGGCATCGGCGCCTACATCGTCACGCTCGTGGCGGTCCGTGACGTCCGAGTCCTGCAGCGTTACCGGTACACCGCCGGACTGATCGGCGTGCTGCTGCTCGTGATGCCGTTGATGCCGGTCATCGGCCGCAGCATCAACGGAGCCAGGATCTGGGTGTCGTTCGGACCGGTCGGGTTCCAACCCGGTGAGGTCGCGAAGATCGCGTTCGCGGTGTTCTTCGCCGGCTACCTCGTCGAGCGACGTGAGCTCCTCGGCGTCGCGACCTTCCGCGTCGGTCCGTTCAACACGCCGGACCCGAAGCACTTCGCTCCGATCCTGCTCGCGTGGGGAGCGTCCCTCGTCGTGTTGATCTTCCAGCGGGACCTCGGCTCGGCGCTGCTGTTCTTCCTCCTGTTCGTGATCATGCTCTGGGTCGGCACCGGTCGCGTCAGCTACCTGATCGTCGGGTTGGTGCTCTTCGGGATCGGCGCCTACGCGAGCTGGACCGCCTTCGAGCACGTGCAACGCCGTGTCTCGGTGTGGATCAACCCGTGGGCTGATCCACAGGGATCGGGCTACCAGATCATCCAGGCCGCGTACGCCCTGGCCTGGGGAGGGACGTCGGGAGTCGGTCCCGGCCTCGGCATCGCGGGTCGCATCCCGTACGACTCCACGGACTTCATCTTCGCGATCATCGGTGAGGAGCTCGGGCTGCTGGGCACGACGGCGATCCTGTGCGCCTTCCTCATCCTCGCGGGAACCGGCCTCCGGATCGCGCGTGAGTCGAGCGATCCCTTCCCGGCGTTGCTCGCGGTCGGTCTCACGGTGCTGCTCGCGTTCCAGGCGTTCATCATCATGGCGGGCGTCACGAGGCTGCTTCCGCTGACGGGTGTGACCCTGCCGTTCGTGTCCTACGGGGGCAGCTCGCTCGTCGCCAACTACGTCCTGCTGTCGCTGCTGGTCCGGATCTCCGACCAGACCGCACGTCGGGGACCTGACCGACCGGTTGTCGGATGAAGCGGCAGATCAAGGCCCTCGGTGCCGTCATCATCGTCTGCTACCTCGCGTTGTTCCTGAAGTTGAACCAGGTGCAGGTGCTCCAGGCCCAGTCGTTGAGCGACCGCCCCGACAACACGCGGCAGCTGCAGCGCGACTTCAACCAGCCGCGCGGCGACATCATCACCGGGGACCAGAAGGTGATCGCCACCTCGGCGGAACGACGGGCGGCGTTGCGCTACCAGCGCGAGTACCCCGACGGTGAGCTGTTCTCCGCGATCACCGGCTACTACTCGTTCACGCTCGGATCCGACGGCGTCGAGCGCTCCTACAACGAGGAGCTCGCCGGTCTGACCGCGACACTGCGCCTGCACCGGCTGTCGGGCTTCATCACCGACACCTCCAGCGAGGGCAGCGTGTTCCTGACCGCTCGACACGACCTCCAGACGACCGCTCGGCAAGCGCTCGGTGACCGTCTCGGATCCGTCGTCGTGGTCGATCCCCGGACCGGGGCGATCCTCGCGATGTGGTCGAACCCGACGTTCGATCCCAACTCCGTGTCGAACAACGACGCCCAGAAGGCGAGTGACGCCAAGAAGCTGTACGAGGCGGCTCCCACCAAGCCGATGCTCCCGAAGGCGTACCGCGAGCACTACTTCCCCGGATCCACGTTCAAGATCGTCACGGCGACCGCCGGGTTGACGTCGCGCACCGTCACGACCGAGACACCTGACTTCCCGGTCGTGACCTCGTACACCCCGCCGGGGACCACGCGGGCGATCAGCAACTTCGGTGGGATCCCCTGCGGTGGGACGCTGTTCACGATCCTCGCCCGGTCCTGCAACAGCTCGTTCGCCCAGATGGCGGCCGAGGTCACCGGCGCTGATCCGATGATCGCGGCAGCGGAGGCGGCAGGGTTCAACCACGTGCCGCCGCTCGACCTACCACGACCGGCCAGATCGGTGTATCCCACGGACTTCGGCAAGGTGGTCGCCACTCCGGCTGGCAAGGCACCGGTGTACGAGAACTCGGCGAAGCTCGCCCAGACGGCGATCGGCCAGAACGACGTGAAGGCCACCCCGTTGCAGATGGCGTTGGTCGCCGGCGGCGTCGGCAACCGTGGGGAGATCATGACGCCCCATGTGATGGCGGAGATCAAGGCCCGTGACGGGCAGGTCGTCCAGAAGTACCGCACGGCGCCGTGGGTGGAGTCGATGTCTCCCGAGATCGCGGCCACGATGCGAGAGGGCATGGTCGGCGTCGTCACCGACGGAACAGCCGCAGTCATGCAGACCCCGGGGTGGGAGGTCGGCGCGAAGACCGGGACCGCGCAGCTCGGCACCACACCACCGCGCTCGCACGGATGGATGGTCGCCTTCGCCGGACCGCCCGGTCAGCCTGCTCACGTGGCGGTCGCGGTCATCGTCCAGGACCTGCCGGGGGTGGGCAACGAGACGGGTGGACGGACCGCGGGGCCGATCGCCAAGACCGTCCTCGACGCGGCGCTCGCCGTCGTCGGGTGAACCGCGCATGACACGAACCGGATCGAGCGGCCCTCTACGCTGGCGCTGCCATGGCTGACGAGCAACTCCGGGTCCTCAGCGACCGCTACGAGATCCACCAGCGACTCGCACGGGGCGGGATGGCTCAGGTCTACCTCGCTCGCGACCGCTCACTGGACCGACCGGTCGCCGTCAAGGAGCTCGTGCCGGAGTTCGCGACCGATCCGAGCTTCGTCGAACGGTTCCGTCGGGAGGCACAGGCGGCAGCGAACCTGTCGCACCCGAACATCGTCGGCGTCTACGACTGGGGGACCCAGGACGGCACCTACTTCATCGTCATGGAGTACGTCGACGGGCCCTCCCTGTCCCAGGTCATCCGCAAGGACGGCCCGCTTCACCCGCGACGAGCAGCGGAGCTCGCGAACGAGGTGGCCGCAGCGCTCGGGTTCGCGCACTCACGCGGGGTCGTCCACCGGGACGTGAAGCCGGGCAACGTGCTGCTCACCGCAACGGGACAGTCCAAGGTCACCGACTTCGGGATCGCCCGGGCGTTGTCCTCGCCCGACGACGACCTCACCCAGGCCGGTTCGGTCATGGGTACGGCCACGTACTTCTCACCCGAGCAGGCCCAAGGACTCCAGGTCGACCCGCGGTCGGACCTCTACTCGCTCGGCGTCGTCCTCTACGAGATGGTGACCGGCCGGCCGCCGTTCAACGGCGACACCCCCCTCGCCATCGCCTACAAGCACGTCCAGGATCAGCCCGCGCCGCCGTCGACGGTCGTCCCCGAGGTTCCTCGTGGTCTCGAGGCGATCATCATGAAGCTGCTCCAGAAGCGACCGGATGACCGCTACCCGACGGCGGAGGCGCTGCGGGCCGATCTCAACCGCTACCTCGACGGTGACATGACCTCCGCCGAACGTGCCCTACCGGTGGCCGCCGCTGCCGCGGGAGCGGCGGTGGCCGCAGCGGCGACGACGGTCCAACCAGCGGTCTCCGGATACACCGGCGAGGTGGCGTCGGTTCCCGTCGACGAGGACGGCGGAGACCAGCCGAAGTCCCGTACCGGGGTCTTCCTCGGCGTCATCGTCGTCCTGCTCGTCATCCTCGCCGGGCTCCTGTTCTGGTTCGCGAACAGCCTGAGCTCCGACAAGGTCGAGGTCCCCGCCACGATCGGCCTCCCGAGGGCGGAGGCGGAGAAGTTGCTCACCGACGCCGGACTCAAGGTGGTCGTGACGGAGGAACCGAACGACAAGATCGCCGCAGACCACGTGATCTCGTCGAACCCCGTGGCACAGACGCAGGTCGAGAAGGGATCCCCGGTCAGACTCGTCGTGTCGAGCGGTGTCGCCCAGTCCGAGGTCCCCGATGTGGTCACCCAGCGCCAAGGCGATGCGGAGGCGGCGATCACGGCCGCCGGCTTCACGGTCGGAACGGTGACCTACGCCGAGACGAGCGATGTCGATCCCGGAGTGGTGATGTCGCAGAACCCGCCGGGGCGCACGAAGGCCGAGAAGGGTTCGAAGGTCGACCTTCAGGTCGCCAAGGCGCCGGGGCAGGAGGCCGTTCCGGACGTGGCGGGCCAGACCCTCGCCGCAGCGCAGGCGGCGTTGCAGGCCGCCGGGTTCCGGATCGGCGGACCGGTCGAGCAGCCCAGCGCGACGGTGGCCGCCGGTCGGGTCATCTCGACGGACCCGGCTGGAGGATCATCGGCGAAGACGGGGTCGAAGGTCACCATCACCGTGTCCAGCGGTGTCGAGCAGGTGGCCGTTCCCAACGTCGTCGGCCAGACCGAGACGAACGCCACGGCCACCCTGCAGGCCCGGGCGTTCAACCTCGACACGTCCACCAAGGCGCTGCAGATCGGTGACTCGAACATCGGTCGTGTCGTGAGCCAGTCGCCGACATCGGGGACGAACGCCGACAAGGGATCGACGGTGAAGATCGTCGTCGGTGTCGCATCCGGTCCGACGACGACCTCCAGCACCCCGGGCTCCACGACCACCGCCGCTCCCTGAGGTCGACGGTGAGGGGCCCAAGAGGTGCCGGTGCGCTCGTCACGGCGTTCGTCGGCGCCGGACTGCTCGTCGGGCTCCTCGGGTTCTCCTCGACGCTCAACCCGATCGACGCGCTCCTGGGTCGGGGCGCCATCGTGTCGGTGCCGAACCTCATGGGACGGCCACAGCCCGGTGCTGAAGCGGACGTCCGTGCGGCAGGCCTGGTCCCGGCGGTGCGGACCAGCTACAGCCTCACCGGCAAGCGGGGAACGGTCATCGCCCAGACCCCCGCGGCCGGCTCCCGCGTCCGCGAAGGGAGCAAGGTCGACGTCGTCATCAGCCGGGGTGTGAACCGCGTCGAGATGCCCGACGCGGTCGGCAAGGCGTTCACCGACGTGCGCAAGCCGCTCGACGAGGCGGGCGTCGAGGTGAAGGTCGATCGTCGTCCGACCGAGGATGTCGCCAAGGGTGTGGTGATCAGCCAGGAGCCCGGCCCCGGTGTGCTGGTGACGGGGGAGGACACAGCGTCGTTCGCCGTGTCCGACGGCCCCGCGAAGCGCGCGGTGCCCGACGTGTCGGGGCTCAGTATCGAGGGTGCTGCGTTCCAGCTCGGGAAGGCCGGACTGACGATCGGTGTGATCACCCCGACAGATGACGCCGCTGCCGTCATCGGATCGGTCCTCCGCACGGACCCGGCGGCCGGTGCCGTCGTCGCACGTGACACCGTCGTGAACCTGGCGCAGGCGGCCGGACCGCCGCCGGTCGCCGTGCCCCCGCTCGTCGGGCAGACACCGGATGCCGCCTCGGCGGCGCTGAAGGCGCTGGGTCTGGTGGCGAACGTGATCCGCCAAGTCGCGGGGCCAGGGCAGGGGGCCGGACAGAACCCGGCGCTGGTCACGGCTCAGGATCCGCCGGAAGCGACTGCGCTGCGACCGGGCTCCGTGGTGACGTTGGCGGTCGGTCCAGGTGGTTGACGTGAGTGAACGGGAACAGCTCGTGCTGCGGCGCGTCCGCGAACCGAAGGTGGTCCGCGTCCGAGGCGGCACGCCGGTCACACCGTTGGGCGGGCCGGAGGACCTCGACCTCGACGAGCACCGGCGAGCCACGATCGTCGGGGTCGTCGTACTCGGCCTGCTGTTCCTGTTGGCGAGCTTCGCAGTCGGCACCTCGCTTCGTGACGGGGAGCGCAGCGGGGCGGTCGCGCGGGTGGCGGTCCCGCGGCTCGACGGCAGGTCGTTGGAGGATGCGTCCCGAGCGCTCGGCGGGCTGGGACTGCTCGTCGCGGTGGACTACGAGCTGAACGAGGTGATTCCGCAGGGGACGGTGTTCGGTCAGCGACCCGTCGCCGGCTCCAAGCTCGAGGTCGGCACCGAGGTGACCGTCATCGTGAGCGACGGACCCGCCGGCATCCGGGTGCCTGACGTCAAGGGCTTCCAGCAGGCGGAGGCGGTGAAGCTCCTGCAGGCCAGCCAGCTGAACGCGACGGTCCAGCCCGCCTACGACGAGTCCGTCCGACCGGGTGAGGTGATGCGGACCGATCCCGCCGCCGGCACCCGTGCCGGCCCGAACGCGGCCGTCACCGTCGTCGTCTCCAACGGGCCCGCGCCGCACGTCGTGCCGGCGCTCGTCGACCAGCCGGTCGCGCAGGGCTTCGCGTCGCTGGGTCGCAGCGGAGTCGCACTGGGGGACATCACCACCGAGGCCGTCGCCGGGAAGCCGCCCGGGGTGATCGTGTCGACGGACCCTGCAGGGGGCACCGCGGTTCCCCGCGGGTACCCCGTCGCGGTCGTCGTCACTCCTGACGCCACCCCCTCGACCGTCCCGTCGGTGACGGGGTTGTTGACGGCGTCGGCGACGACAGCGCTGTCGGGCAAGGGCTTCACGGTGAGCTACTGGAACCAGGCGGTCCCCTATGACGATGCCCGTGCCGGGCGTGTGATCGCCCAGAGCATCCCGGCAGGCACCGCCGTGATGCCCGGCATGCAGCTGCAGCTGACCGTCGCCGTTGCGCTGCCGCCTCCGCCGACGACCACCACCACGACGACGGTGCCTCAGCCGACCACCTCGGTCCCCTGAGTCGCCGGAGCGCAACGTCGGAGGAAGTTCCGCATCAGGTCGTGTCCGGCGTGGGTGAGGACGGATTCCGGATGGAACTGCACGCCCTCCACCATGAGCTCCCGGTGACGGAGTCCCATGATCAGGCCATCGTCGGTCTCTGCGGTGAGCTCCAGGACCTCCGGGACCGTGGAACGGTCGACGACGAGCGAGTGGTAACGGGTCGCCTCGAGCGGGTTCGGCAGACCCTCGAACACCCCCACGTCGTGGTGGTGGATCGACGACGTCTTGCCGTGGACCACCTGCGGAGCGCGGACGATGTGGCCGCCGAACACCTCGCCGAGGCACTGCATCCCGAGACACACGCCGAACACCGGCACCCGGGCACCCCACGAGCGGATCACGTCGTTGGAGATGCCGGCGTCGACGGGTCGACCCGGACCCGGGCTGATCAGGATGCCGTCCGGGTCGATCTTCTCGACGTCGGTGAGGGTGATGGCGTCGTCGCGGTGGACCAGCGGAGTCGCTCCGAGCTCACCCAGGTACTGGACGAGGTTGTAGACGAACGAGTCGTAGTTGTCGACGACGAGGATGCGTGGCGTCACATCCGCCAGCGTACGGGTTGTCCGATCTGCTCGTTGAGCCGTTAGATTCCCCGCCCATGGCGAAGCCGGCGAAGCGAAGGGTGGGCGGCAGCGGAGCGGAGGACGCAGGATCCTCCCCGGCCGTCACGAGCAAGCGCGTGACGGCGAAGGCGGATCCGTCCTCCACCGGTCGCTACACGCCTCCGCGGACCGGTGCCGGCAAGGGACCGAGCCCCAGGTGGGTGCCCGTCCTGATGTTCACCCTGTGGGGCGTCGGCCTGCTGGTCATCATCCTCAACTACATGGGGGTGCTGCCGGGGTCCTCTGACGGGGGCAACGGCTGGTACCTCGTCGGCGGTCTCGTCGGGATCCTCGCCGGCATCATGGTCGCCACCCAGTACCGCTGAACATCCGTGCTCGGACCGTCGTCGCACGACGGTCGTCGAGATGTCACCTCGGTTGCGGTCAGGTGACAAGTACCAGCTTGTCCACAGGCTGTGGATCACGCCCCTCCCGAACTCGGCACGTCTCACGTCGATAATCGCGGTCAGACGTTCTCGGTACCGAGCGGCACGCCGACGATGAGCGCCGTCAATCGATCGGAGCGACCAGCTCCATGTCCTCGAAGCAGTGACGCGGCGGCTCAGGATCCTCGGTCGGCGCGGCGGTCATCCGCACCTCGGCTCCGCAGATCGAGCATCGGTAGACGAGCTTCACCTTGCGGATGGTGCCGGGTTCGGGAGGAGGCGGCGGTGGTGTCGCCATGGTCTGGAGGAAGAACCAGCCCGCCCGGAGGATGAGCGCCCCGAGCGTGACGGCGGCGAACGTCGTGACCAGGTGCGTGTCGAGGACCAGGGACACGCCGAGGGCGACCACCGCGAGGACGACGATCCACGCGGCCAGTCGGAACCAGAAGGCGCCCCCGGTCCTCCGACCGGGTTCCGGCTCGCCCGAGGCGGCCAACGTCGCTCAGCCGAGGCGTTCGATGATGGTGGCGTTGGCCATGCCGCCACCCTCGCACATGGTCTGGAGGCCGTAGCGACCGCCGATGCGCTCGAGCTCGTTGAGCATCGTCGCCATCAGCTTGGTGCCGGAGCCGCCGAGCGGGTGTCCGAGCGCGATCGCCCCGCCGTTCGCGTTCACCTTCGACATGTCGGGGTGGTGCTCCTTCTCCCACGCCAGCACGACCGACGCGAACGCCTCGTTGACCTCGATGTGGTCGAAGTCGTCGATCGACAGGCCGCTCTTCGCGAGCGCCTTCGCCGTGGCGGGGATCGGACCGGTCAGCATCCGGACGGGGTCGACGCCGGCGAGGGCGAACGTGTGGAACCGTGCGCGGGGGGTGAGGCCGAGCGCATTCGCCTTGTCCTCGCTCATGATCAGTGCAGCGGACGCGCCGTCGCAGATCTGCGAGCTGTTGCCGGCGGTCACCTTGCCGTTGGGGATGAACGACGGCTTGAGGTTCGCGAGGCCCTCCGCGGTGGTCCCGGGACGGATGCCCTCATCGGCGCTGACCATGGTGTCGAGCACCTTGGTCTCACCGGAGTCCTTGTCACGGATCTTGGACACGACCGGCACGATCTCGTTGTCGAACCGACCCTCGGCCGTGGCCTGCTCGGCGAGTGCCTGGGACCGGGCGCCGTAGGCGTCGAGATCCTCACGGGACAGGCCCCACTCGTTGGCGATGATCTCTGCCGACACTCCCTGGCCGACGAGCCCCTTGTGGCCGTCGATGAGCTCGACGTCCTTGTAGCGGTCGTAGGCGGCGCCGAACGGGAATCCGACACCGCTGCCGATCGATGCTCCCATCGGCACGAGGCTCATCACCTCGACGCCTGCGGCGACGACGACGTCGTAGGCCCCCGCCATCACGCCCTGAGCGGCGAAGTGGGCGGCCTGCTGGGAGGAGCCGCACTGACGGTCGATGGTCGTGGAGGGGATCTCCTCCGGCCAACCGGCGGCGAGCACCGCATTGCGTCCGACGTTGAGCGCCTGGGCGCCGGCCTGCATGACACAGCCCATGATGACGTCGTCGACGAGCGCGGGGTCGAGGTCGTTGCGCGCCGCGAGCGCCTTGAGCGTCTCCGCCGCGAGGTCCACGGGATGCCAGCCGGACAGGGCGCCGTTGCGGCGGCCGCCGGGCGTCCGGACGATGTCGACGATCACTGCATCGGGCATGGGGTTCTCCCTGTTGTTCGTGAGACCGGTCGTTCGTGAGATGGTCGGCAGCAACTAGACCGCCCGGTCAAGAGTCTGCTCCGCGGTCTTCTGGACCACCAAGTCGACGCGGACGGTCGTGACCGCGGTCACCCAACTATCCTTGGCGTTTCGGACAGCACACGAGGAGGCGTCCCATGGGTTCCGTGACCAAGGCCGACATCGATGCGATGGTCGAGGGGACGACGGTGGCGCGGGGGTTCGTCGACACCGTGACCAAGTACGGCGATCGCACCGCCATCCGCTGGATGCTGCCCGATGGCGCGTTGGATTCCCTGACCTTCGCAGAGATGGGCCAGAGCGCCGCCCGGGCGGCGGCGGGATTCCGCTCGTTGGGGGTGCAGCCGGGCGATCGGGTGGTGTTGATGATGCGCAACATCCCCGAGTTCCACTGGCTCGACATGGGTGTCCTGCTGTGCGGCGCCACGCCGGTGTCGATCTACAACTCGTCGTCGACGGAGCAGGTCGAGTACCTCACCGGGCACTGCGGCGCGGTGGTCGCGGTGGTCGAGAACGCTGACTTCCTCGCCAAGTTCACGCCGGTCCGGGCGAAGCTGCCGGAGCTGCGCACGATCGTGACGCTCGTGGATCCGCCGGATCTGCCCGACGGGGTGGTCGGCCGCGCGACGCTTGCCGACGAGGATCCGGTCGACCTTGCGGAGGCGGCGTCGATCGGGAAGCCAGAGGACCTGGCGACGATCATCTACACCTCAGGGACCACCGGTGCGCCCAAGGGCGTGATGATCAGCAACTACAACATCTGCTGGCTGTTCGAATCGGCTCTGAAGTCGTTCGGATGGACACGCGAGGAGATCCAGGGCAAGCGGGTCGTGTCCTACCTGCCGATGGCGCACGTCGCGGAGCGGGTCGTCTCGCAGTACTCGCTCGTCCTCGCGGGCCTGGATGTGACCACCTGCCCGGAGACCTCGGCGCTGCTGCCGCACCTCGCCGCGGTGCGTCCCAACATCGCCTTCGGGGTGCCCCGCGTCTGGGAGAAGCTCTACGCGGGCATCACCGCCGCGCTGGCAGCGGATCCCGAGAAGGCGGAGAAGTTCAACGAGGCGATCGCCGCCGCGGAGCCGATCCGGGAGAAGATGACCTGGGACGAGGCGACCGACGAGGAGATCGCCACCTACGAGTTCCTCGACGCCGTCGCCTTCTCCACCGTCCGCGAGCTGATCGGGCTCGACCAGTGCGAGATGGCGATCACCGGGGCGGCTCCCATCCCCGCGGAGCTCATCCGCTGGTACCGGACGATCGGCGTGCCGATGGCCGAGGTGTACGGCATGAGCGAGAACACCGGCCTCATGTCGTTCGAGCGAGTCAAGGTGAAGCCCGGCACCGTCGGCAAGGCGACACCGGGGTCCGAGATCGTGACCTTCCCCGACGGCGAGGTGTGCTGCCGCGGCGGCCACGTCTTCGCCGGCTACCTGAACGACCCCGACAAGACCGCCGAAGCGATCGACGACGACGGCTGGCTGCACTCCGGCGACATCGGCGAGATCGACGAGGACGGGTACCTGCGCATCATCGACCGCAAGAAGGAGCTGATCATCACCGCCGGCGGCAAGAACGTCTCCCCGGCGAACCTCGAGGCGGAGCTGAAGACCATCCCTCTGGTCGCCCAGGCGGCGGTCATCGGCGACAACCGCCCGTTCGTCTCAGCACTCCTCGTGCTCGATGCCGAGGTGGCACCAGGGTGGGCCGCCCGTCACGGCATCCAGTACGACTCGCTCGAGGCGCTCGCCGCGAACCCCGAGGTGCAGGCTGCGATCGCCGATGGAGTCGAACAGGCGATGGCGGGGTTCAACAACGCTGAGCGGGTCAAGAAGTGGACGCTGCTCACCGAGGAGTGGCAGCCCGACTCCGAGTTGCTGACCCCGACGTTCAAGCTCAAGCGGCGCGGCGTGAACCAGACCTTCGCGGCGGAGATCGAAGCCCTCTACGCCTGAGGACCGTCGTCTGGTCGCGGTCGCTCTCCGTGCGGCCGGTCCCGCTCGGGATCCACCACGACGAAGCGAGGGTCGATCTCGCCGGGGCGCAACGGTCGCATCAGCAGGTCGATCGCCGTCCACATCATCCTCGAGGACGGGAAGTAGAGGAACGGACCGACGAGGGCGATCGCGATCTCCGCGACCAGCAGCTCGCGGAACGGCGGGTGCGGGTAGCCCAACATCGACCCGGCCAGCAGCACGATCAGCATGACGCCGAACACGACGGTCGTGCTCAAGCCGAGCGACCCGATCCAGTGGCCCTCGACCCGCTCGAACAACAAGGTGCAGGTGGGGCAGCGGTGCTCCATGTGGAACCAGCGCCTGAACACACGTGCACCGCCGCAGGCCGGACAGCGGTGGACCAGACCGCGAACGAGCATCACCGTGGGACGGACGTCGATCTGGACAGCGGTCGGGATCTCCTTGCGTGGTCGACGACGCGGCTGCGGGGTGGGCATCGCGGCCATGTTGGCCGCGGTCGGGGTGCACGGCCAATGAGCCGGCGTGACCGGGGGATCAGAGCGGGTCGGGACCGAGCAGCAGGTCGAGGTCCTCGAGGTCGCGCTCCCGCGCGTCCGGCAGCAGGCGCGCGGGGAACTGCTGCGGTGACGCGCCGACGAGCTTCACCGCGGGACCGTCGAGCAGATCGAGCACGTAGAGGCGCCACGGACCGCTGCGCACACGCGCCGTACCGATGCGGTGCTGGTCGATGCGCCTGATCGTGATCCAACCGGCGACGTCGCGGACGGTACCGCCGGCGACCTCGACGAAGCAGCCTCGGATCGCCACGAGGGCAGCCGCTCCCACCAGGGCGGGGACGACGACCATCGCGATCGTCGCGGATCCGATCTCGCGGTCACCGAAGCCGGCCCAGGACAGCGAGGCCACCGCGAACGACAGCGCGATGACGGCGATGACGACCAGCGGTGCCGCCAGGACGCTCGTGCCCCGCAGTCGCTGTGTCGCGCCGACGCCGTCAGGTTCCACAGGACGAGACGGTACCGGCGCCGATCGCGGTGTCCGTCGCCGTAGCGTTGGAAGCACGTGCTCACAGGACGGGAGGAGTGTGATGTCCGATCAGGTAGCCGCCCGCTCGTCGGTGATAGCCGCCGCCACCTCGCCGGGTCGGATCCTCGTCGCCGATGACGACCGCGCGATCCGCGAGTCGCTCCAGCGTCTCCTCTCCTTCGAAGGTCATGACGTGACGGCGGTGGCTGACGGAGCAGCGGCGATCGAGGCGGTGAGGGTGAGCGACATCGATCTGGTCGTGTTGGACCTGATGATGCCGGCGATCGACGGAGTCACCGTCTGTCGGATGTTGCGTTCGAACGGTGACCGTGTCCCGGTCCTGATGCTCACGGCACGCACCGAGACGTCCGACCGAGTCGCCGGTCTCGATGCCGGAGCCGACGACTACCTGGCCAAGCCGTTCGATCCGGAGGAGCTGCTGGCACGGGTGCGGGCGCTGCTGCGACGGAGTCGACCCGACGTGTCGGCTGCACGTGTCCCGGTGCTGACGGTGGCGGACCTGCGCCTCGATCCGGGGGCACGGCGCGTCTGGCGCGGCGAGCGGGAGATCGAGCTGTCGAAGACCGAGTTCGACCTCCTCGAGATGCTCATGTTCAACACGGGCATCGTCTTGGACCGCACGCGGATCTACGAGGAGATCTGGGGTTACGACTTCGGACCGGACTCCAAGAACCTCGCGGTGTACATCAGCTACCTGCGACGCAAGGTCGACGACGACGCAGACGTGAAGTTGATCCAGACGGTCCGGGGCGTCGGCTACAGCCTTCGAGAGCAGTAGGCCACAGGACCGATGAGCCTGAGGACGAAGTTCGTGTTGGCGCTCGTCGGCATCTCGGTGCTCGCCACGACCGCGATCGGGTTCTTCAGCTATCGCATCACCCGCTCCGAGCTGACCGGAGAGGTGGACTCCTCGCTGCGCGACACGGCGTTGCAGCTCCAGCGGCCCGGCGGTGCGGATCGCCTCACGCCGAGCGGTCGATCCTTCCGCAGCCGCAGCGACGTGATCGTCCAGGTCGTCGACGTCGACGGCGACGTGTTCCCGATCACCGGATCCCAGCTCCCGGTCACCGATGCCGACCGTGCCGTGGCCACCGGCAGCGGAGCGACCCTCGTGCGTGACATCGCTACCGACGACGGCACAGTGCGCATGATCACCGTGCCGTTGCGCAACGGTCGTGGCGCGGTGCAGGTCGCCCGCAGCCTGTTCGAGACCGACCAGGTCCTCTCCGGGCTGCGTCGGCGGATCGTCGTCGCGTCGGCCGTCGTCGTGGCGATCGCCGCCGTCGTCGGAGCCGTCCTGGCGCGTGGGCTGACCAGACGGCTCGTGCGCCTCACCGAGATCGCCGAGCAGGTGTCGACCACCCGCTCGCTCGACGTCTCCGTTCCCGTCGGGGGCCAGGACGAGACCGGCCGTCTCGGAGCGGCGTTCCAGGACATGTTGTCGAGCCTCGCCCGCTCCCGTGACGATCAGCAGCGGCTGGTGCAGGACGCAGGGCACGAGCTGCGGACACCGCTGACGAGTCTCCGCACCAACGTGTTCACGCTCCGACGTGGCGACGTGGACGACCCCGTCGTCCGCGACAGGGTGCTCGACGACATCGACAGCGAGACGCGGGAGCTCGCACGGCTCGTCGACGAGGTGGTCGAGGTGGCGACCGACCGCCGAGGTGACGAGCCGGAGGCGCCGGTCGATCTGGGTGCCCTCGTGGAACGCATCGCCGCACGCGCCGAGCAGCGCTCGGGCCGACCGGTGGTGGTCCACCGCAGCTCCGACTCGGTCGTGAACGGTCGTCCCCTCGCGTTGGAGCGGGCGGTCGGGAACCTCGTCGAGAACGCCCTCAAGTTCGACGACACCGGCGGACCGGTCGACGTGACCTGCGAAGGGACCCGGGTCGAGGTGGCCGACCGTGGTCCGGGGATCCCGACCGCCGACCGACAGCGCGTCTTCGAGCGCTTCCACCGCTCGGATGCCGCCCGCAGTCGCCCGGGATCCGGGCTCGGGCTCTCGATCGTCCGTGAGATCGTCGAACGCCACGGCGGGCGCGTCTTCGTCGCGGACCGTGCGGGCGGTGGGGCGATCGTCGGCTTCGTGCTCCCGTCGTCTACCGGCGGTTAGCGTCCGGGTCCATGCAACGCGACGACCGGGTCAAGCTCACCGTCGACGGGCCGATCGCCGTCATCACCAACGACCATCCCGACAAGCACAACGCGTTCGACGACGCCATGGACGCCACGCTGTTCGACATCCTCGCCGAGCTGCGCGTGCGTCCCGAGGTACGTGCAGTCGTCTGGCGCGGCGAAGGCCCGTCGTGGTCGTCGGGTCGTGATGTCGGATCGATCGGGATCAACAACACCGACATGACGCATCACGAGCTGATGACCCGTGGCATCCGCGGCATCCAGCAGCTCTGGGAGCTCGAGGCCCCGGTCATCGTCGCGATCCACGGGTGGGCGCTCGGAGGGTCGTTCCAACGGGCGTTGCTGTGCGACATCCGCATCGCGAGCGACGACGCCCGCTTCATGCTCCCCGAGGTCGGCCACGGCGTGATCCCCGACACCGGCGGCGTGTCGGTCCTCTACGAGATGTGCGGCCACGGCCTGGTGAGCGACATGGTCCTCACCGGCCGGCGACTCTCCGCCCAGGAGGCACTCACCCACGGGATCGTCTCGCGGGTCGTCGCACGCGACGAGCTCGACTCGACCGCGATGGAGATGGCGGAGAAGATCGCCGCTGCACCGGCGGTGACGGTCAAGATGGCACGACGGGTGATCTCTCACCTGGCGCGACCGGCGGTGCGGGCGTCGATGGAGGACGAGCTGATCTTCCAGACGTTCGTCAACCGCAGCGACGACATGGCCGAG
>CAYSCB010000002.1:0-27874 GCA_964429335.1 uncultured Aquihabitans sp. | reverse complement strand
CACAACGCCACGGCGAGCGCCGCGCCGACGGCCACGAGCGCGACGAGCAGGCGTTCCATGACCGACAGTGTTGCCGACCGGGCGTCAGGCCGCGGCAGCGGGTCGGTTCGCCGCCAACGCCCGCTGGCGGCGGTTCGGCCCGGCGATCACGACGCGCCGGGGGTCGCGCCGGTCGGGGTGTGGTGTCCCTTCCGGATAGATGCCGTCGAGTGCGCCGAGCCTGATCGCCGGATCCATCGCCCGGATCGCCGCGCAGATCGCAGTGAAGGCCACCCGGTCCGAATGCGACCACGGCAGGTCGAACCGGCGTCGCACCACGTCGGGCATCGGCCCGTACACCAGGAGACGGAGGCTCTCGGATCCGAGGCTGGTCACGCAGCCGTCGAGCACCGACAGCAGCCCCGGGAGACGGACGGGCTCCGCGTTGGCCGCCGGGTTGGTGGAGCGGTCGAGCACCCACTGCACCGCGGGGGTGAGCTCGAGCTCGGTCTCGCAGACCTCGGCGAAGCGGCGACGGAACTCCGCGTAGGTCGTCGGGACCGGTCGCTCGCTCACGCCGTAGCGCCGGTACCACGTGACGGTCTCGGCATAGAGCCGCTCCCGTTCGCGGCGGTTCAACGGCCGCGGGAAGAAGAGCTCATGGGCCCTGAAGTACTCCCACGTGAACGTCGCGTGCGCCCACCAGTACACATCCGGGTCGAGCGCGTGGTAGCGACGGCCGTGTTCGTCGAATCCCTTGATGCCCACGTGGAGGTCGCGGATCTGGCGACCACGCTCGCGACCCTGTTCGTCATCTGCTGCGAAGATGCTCCCCCAGATCAACGGGATCGACCGATCGATGCGGTCGAACGGGTCGTTGAAGAAGTCGGAGTGGTCGGTGACTCCGGCGCCCAGCCCCGGCAGCATCAGCTGCATGATCCCGGTGGCCAGTCCGGGGATCATCGAGCGGGGATCACCGGCGGTCCGCCACAAGAGCGACCCGGGCCGGATGTCGGCCCCCTCTGCCCGGTGGCGATGCGGTGTCGCGTCGTCGTTCACGTCTGGTCCCCCCGCGGTCTCCGACAAGCTATCCGGTGCGACGCTCAGCGTGGACCGAGGCGAACCAGCGACCGAACAGCGTCGACGACGGGAACCGCTGCGTCGAAGGCGAGGTCGCGTTGGGCGGGGTAGGTCGTGAGCCGCTCGACGACGACTGGCTCGCTGGACTCCGCGATCACGGTCGCCTCACCCGGTTCCGCGGCCAGCGCCGGCAGCGGGACGGCGAGGCTGTCACCCGGAGCGATCTCGGCCTTCGTCGCCCGTTCGATCGCCACGCCCGAGCCGCCGGCGAGACCCCGGAGGGTCACCACGGCGATCCCGGCGCCCGGGTTGTGCACCAACACCACCGGTTGGGGATCCGCTCCGGCGTCGATGGACGGAACCACCCATCGTGACGACGCGACCGACGATCCCGTGGCGAGCGCAGTGCCGCTGTCCAGCGCCGGCCTGCCGACGATGGCCGGATCCGGCACCGCCTCGGGTGGGCCGCTGAGCGAGATCGTCCGCGCTGCGACGAAGGCGTGGTCGGCCTCGACGACGATGGCGTGGTAGCCGATGCCGGGGATCCGGCTCTCGGCAGAGAGGTCCGCTACGACGTACCGCCCCGCCTCCACGTCGATCTGGAGCGGTTCTGGCGGCTGCGCCGCTGCACCGTAGGGGGTCACCTGCACGAGGGCGTGCAGCGGTGTGGTTCCCGGGTTCTGGATCACGAGATGCTCAGCCGCTCCGGCTCCCGTGAAGCCGCCGGCGAACGTCCAGCCCCTCGCCGGGGCAGGCACCCCTGTCGCCACCCGGATCCCGCGGGGACCCTTCGACCCGTCGAAGTTCTGCACCACCTCGGCCAGAACACGACCGGACCGGGCACGGACTGTCGCGGTGAACTGCTCACGCCGGGACGCCGACTGCCCCAGGTCGATCACCTTCGAGGTGCCGCCCGGGACGACGACACCGGTCAACGACGACGGGACCCGCGAGCCCGTGTCGAGCCCGATCGCGATGTCGACCCCCGCGTCGCCGGGAAAGGGGTTGAACAACGTGAGGCGAACGCCTGCGTCAGCCGTGCTCGTGAGCGCGGGGAAGAACCACGCGTCCGACGTCGAGGTCAGACACGCGTCGCGGGATGCACCGTCGTCGGACACCAGCTGATGATCCACGGTGAGAACCGGGCTGGGTGACTCGATCAACACCGACATCGTGGGATCGCCCAGCTTCGCGACATCCACGACGAGGGGACCGTTCGGCGGAACGTCGACCACGTCGGTCGGTGTGGCGCCCGCAGCGGCGTAGCCCGTGAGACGTGCCGAGACAGGTCGGTCCGTCGGGTTGGACAGGATCAGCGAGTGGCTCGCAGCGACCGCTGCGGTCCCGGCTGCGCAGAACCACGTCGATCCGAGCTCACCGTCGGAGCGGACCATCGGCAGCGGTGAGCGGTCGAGCGACGCCGGCGTCGGAGTCGAGGTACCCGACCATGCCGCGGTGAGCGCGACGAGCACCACGGCGATCACCGTGAGGAACACGAGACGCAGCCGCGTCACGAGGCGTCCTCCGGCGTCACGACGACCACCGGCGGCCCGCGACGGATCGTCCGGCCGGGTCGGCCACTCGCGAGACGCCGCCGGCGCCCTGCGACCACGACGAGCACCAGCAGCGACGCCAGCTGGACGACCTGGAGCACCCGGCTCCGCAACGGCGTGGACCACGACAGCACCGCGTCACCACCCCGCTGGACGTCGAACTGCTGCGCCCAGCCGAACAGCGTCGATCGCTTCGCCACCCGAGCGCCGCTGAGCAGCCTCCACGATCCGTCGGCGGTGACGGACTGCCCGACGATCGTGGCGGACCGGAGCTTCCCGCTGAACGACGTACCGGACCCGTGCACCAGCACGGGCTTCGGAGGGCTGGGAGGGAGAGCGAGCTGGGCGATCCCGGTCCTGGCATCCCGCAGCGTCGCCGGCAGCTCAGAGACGTCGGCCCGCTGCGGCCACGTTCCGGCGACCTCGTACATGTCGACGCCCGGAGCGACCGGGATCCGCGTGAGGTCCAGCTGTTCGTCGACGGCGGCGAGCGCACCCGAGGGGAGCGGCACGGCGACCTTCGCGAACGGTTCAGGAGCGGGTCGGTCGATCAGCAGGACGTAGCGGATGCCCATCGGAGCGAGCAGGCGGCCGAGTCGTGTCGTCCGTCCGTTCAACGCCGCCTCCACCGCCCGTCTCAGGTGCTGCACCCCGGCTCCCCCGTCCAGCCGGTAGCGCTGGGTGACCGTTGCGGAAGTGCCTTCGGTGACGCCGAAGGCGACCCCACCGCTGCGTCGGGTCGCCCATCCGGACACCGGCAGCACGTCGGGATCACCGATCCACAGCGTCCTGGTCCCATCACCGCGTTCGACCGTGCTCAACGCCCGCTGGAAGTCGCCGTCGGGCAGGTACCAGCGACCGTCGGCCGAGGCGAACACGATCGGCATCAGACCCACCGCCAGCGCGAGGATCCCGATCCCTGACGCGATCTGGCCGACCCCGAAGTCGCCGCTGACCACGTCCTGCTCGAACGCGATCGGCCCCATCGCGACGGCCATCGTGAGACCCAACGCAGCCGGAACGGCGAACAACGCCGCGCCCGCACCACCGAGCATCCCCGACGAGGCGAGCGCCGCAGTGGCGGCGACCGAGACGAGAGCGACGATCCACCCGGTGAGGGCCCACGCGAAGCGCCATTCCCGGCCCGTCAGCACGGCGACCGACGCCGCGACGACGATGCCCCAACCGAACCAGCTGGTCTGGATCGGGCCGATGCTCCCCGTGAGGATCTGAGCGGCCGACGGGAGTGCAGCGCGGGTGACCCACAGACCGCTCAGCGACGCACCATCACCCCGGCTGAGTGACTCGACGAGCCACGGCAGCTGCAACGGGACGCTGAGCAGGAGGCCACCGACGGCCGCGACCGCCCCACGCGACGCTGCTCGGCGCGAACCCGCGATCCACGGGGCGAGCGCGAACAGGACCACGGTTGCGGCCACCAGCAGCGACCCCAGCGGGCTGACCGCACCGACGGCACCCAGGATCAGCGCGTTGCCCGCGAGGTTGCGCCACCAGTCGGATTCCCGGTGTTCATCGGTGCCGAACGGCGCCGCCCCGGCGAACCGGCCGCAACGGCGAAGGAGCCACGGGGCCGCCGCGTAGGTGACCAGCGCCTGGAGACGACCGGTTGCGATCGCGTTGAGAGCGATCGGGTTCAGCATGTAGACCGCGAGCGCTGCGGCGCGGCCCCGGGTCGACCGGGATCCGGCGAGGAGCTTCCACCCGCCGATCGCACCGATGAGCAACGGGGCCAGGATCAGCAGCCGGCGCGCGAGCCCGATGGAGCCGACCAGCAACGTGCCCACACCACCGAGCGCGCCAACGACGCCGGCAGGGACCGAACCCTCACCGAGACCCACGCCTCGCCACGCCGTCCACCACTGCGAGACGAGCGCTGTCGAGCTGGATCCGCCGCCGACGAGCTCGCGCATGACCGGCAACGGCCCGGCGATCAGGTTCCGTGCCCCGACGACCGCCACGACGACCGCCGCGATGACGAGGCCGGCAGCCCCCCGGCTGGTCACCGAGGTCATCCCGGCGAGCGCCTTCCTGCTGGAGCGGGTCGCGGCGGCAAGCCGACTCTCGCCGTCGTCGGAGCGGACGAGCGAGCGCAGCCGGTAGCTCCCCCGGTGCACGAGCGTGCGGTAGTCGACATCGTGGACCCGCCTCGCCCGGCGCACCCGACCTCGCGCACGAATGAGATCCCCGCCGTGGATCACGTTCCAGAACCCCGCTGCGACGACGTCGCCCGCATGGTGGAACCGGCCGAGGAGCATGGATCCGAGGAGATCGACGAGTCCGAGGACGAAGCCGATCGGCACGGTCCACCACCAACGGCGCAGCTCGGTGTTGGCGAGCACCATCCGGGCCTCGTGTCGGGTCTCGAACCGCGACGGCGCCTCGACCTCGCGTCGTTCGGTGAAGCGACCACGGTGCGCGACCGTGGCACGGGGGCAGAACTGGACGGAGGCGCCCGCGGTGTGGACCCGCCAGCAGAGGTCGACGTCCTCGCCGAAGAACGGGATCTCTTCGCTGAACCCGGAGATCGCAGCGAACAGGTCGGAACGGATGAGCAGGCACGCGCTCGACACGGCGAACACGTTGCGGGCGCTGTCGTGCTGAGACTGGTCGAGCTCACCCGGATCCACGAGCGGGGCTGAGGCGCCGAACGCGTCGACGGCCAGGCCGACGGAGCCGAGCACGTGTTCGTCGTCCCAGTCGACGAGCTTCGCTCCGACCACGCCGGCGTTCGCCCGGAACGCCTCGGCGACCATCGCGGTCACCGCGTCGGGACGCAGGCGGACGTCGTCGTGCAGGAACAGCAGGAACGGGGCACCCTCGACCGACACCAGCGCCTCGTTCGCAGCGGCGGAGAACCCGCGGTCATCAGGGATCCGCCGGACGAACGCAGACGGGAGGATGTCGGCGACCCGCTCCGTCGGGTCCTGGCGGCTCCCGTTGTCGATGATGAGGACGGAGAGGTTCTCGTAGTCCTGCGCTTCGAGCGATTCGAGGCACTCCTCGAACCATCCACCGGGATCCTTCGTGACGAGCACGGCGACCACTGCCGGGGCACCGACGCCGACCAGCGGGGCATCGTCGGAGAACCCCCACTTGGCATCCTCGGCAGCATCGTCCTCGAGAGCGTCGCCCTCTACCGCGTCGTCCTCCAGAGCGTCGCCTTCTGCCGCGTCGTCCTCGTCCTCGACGATCGACGTGGGCTCGTCGATCGGGTCCGGGTCCACGACCGGCGATCGTATCCCGGGCCCGGCAGCGGATCGGGGTCATCCGGTCCGCTCGGCCCGGTCCTAGAGTGACGGGATGTACCCCGACACCCAACCGCGCGCGCGCTCCGGTGCCCAGCGGTGAGGGCACTGGTCACCGGCGCGGGCGGCTTCGTCGGCCACCACCTCGCCGAGCACCTGGCGACAGCGGGTGACGAGGTCATCACCACGGACCGTTCGATCGACGGTCTCGACATCACCGACGCGCCGGCGCTGCTCGAGGCGTTCCGCCGGACCCGACCCGAGGTCGTCTACCACCTGGCAGGTGCGAGCGACGTCGGCGGCTCGTGGTCGACGCCCCAGGCGACATTCCGATCGAACGCGGAGGGCACGCTCAACATCCTCTGGGCGGCCCGCGAGTCCGGAGTGGAGCGCGTCCTCACCGTCGGGTCCGCCGACGTGTACGGCAAGGTCGGCGAGGCGGACCTCCCGATCGTCGAGGACCTCGCGATGCGTCCGGTCAGCCCGTACGCGGCATCGAAGGCCGCGGCGGACCACGTCGCGCTGCAGGCGAACCTGGGCTATGGACAGCACGTCATCAGGGCCAGGCCCTTCAACCACCTCGGGCCCGGCCAGAGCAACCGGTTCGTCGCTGCCGCGCTCGCCGAGCGCGTGGCGATCAACGAACGGGCCGGCGAGTCGATGGTGAAGGTCGGGAACCTGAGTCCACGACGCGACTTCACCGACGTTCGTGATGTCGTGCAGGCGTACCGGCTCCTCGTCGAGCACGGGCGTGCCGGCGAGGTCTACAACGTCTGCAGCGGTCGGGCGATCGCTGTGCGGACGCTGGCCGAGCAGCTCCTGTCCCTGGCGATGATCCCGATGGAGCTGGTCACGGATCCCGACCTGGAGCGTCCCGTCGACATCCCGGTGCTGCTCGGCGACGACTCGCGCATCCGGGCGGACACCGGCTGGACGCCGGAGATCCCCCTCGAGGTCACGCTCCGGGACCTCCTCGACGATCGACGCCGGCTCGTCGAGGGCTGAACACCCCCCACCACGGCTTCTGTGTGGTCAGGCGTTCTCGGCGATCCTGCGCCGAGCCGCTGCCAGCGCCTCACGTTCCATGGGAGTCACCGCCGACGGGGCCAGTTCGACGAGACGCACCCGCCACTCCGCTGCCACGCGCGCCGCGACCGCAACGGGCGCCCCCTCCAGCCATGTCAGGTCCCGGTCCAGAAGAGCGAGCTGCATCTCGAGCTCGGTGTGACGCGCCACGACGTCGGGGAGCCGTTCGGCCTTGGTCACGGGATAGGCGGTCCCGGCGACGAGCTCGGGCGGCTCGAGGTGGAACACCCCCGCGAGCAGGGTGACCGTGCGCTCCCCCGGAACGCTGCGACCCGACTCCAGGTTGGACAGCGCCACCCGTGAGATGGCGACCCGCCCGGCCAGCTCCGCCTGGGTGAGGCCCAGCCCGACGCGGAGACGGGCGATCCGATCACCCAGCCGCTCCCCGGGCAACCTGGGAGGCGGCTTCGACGCGTCGGGAAGGTCGGGAACGGGCATCAGCGTGACGGAACGGATCTCGTCAACCCAGTTGGCAGACGAACGACCTCGCGCAGCGTAGAACAGACGGCATGACCAGACGCGCGCTCATCACCGGGATCACCGGCCAGGACGGCTCCTACCTCGCGGAGTTGCTCCTCGACGAGGGCTACGAGGTGATCGGCATGGTCCGGCGCTCCTCGACGGTCACCTTCGAGCGGATCGCCCACCTCCAGGACCGCATCGCGACCGTTCCGGGTGATCTGTTGGATCAGGCCAGCCTCATCGACATCCTGCGCACCCACCGACCGACGGAGGTCTACAACCTCGCCGCGCAGAGCTTCGTCCAGACGAGCTTCAGCCAGCCGGTGCTGACCGGCGACGTGACCGGGCTGGGCGTCACCCGGCTCCTCGACGCGATCCGCATCGTCGACCCGGACATCCGCTTCTACCAGGCGTCCAGCTCCGAGATGTTCGGCAAGGTCGTGGAGGTTCCCCAGTCCGAGGCCACGCCGTTCTATCCGCGTTCTCCCTACGGCGTGGCGAAGCTCTACGGGCACTGGATCACGGTCAACTACCGGGAGAGCTACGACCTGCACGCGTCGAGCGGCATCCTGTTCAACCACGAGTCGCCACGCCGCGGCCTCGAGTTCGTGACCCGGAAGATCTCGAACGCCGTGGCGAAGATCAAGTTGGGCCAAGCAAACGAGTTGCGCCTCGGGAACCTCGACGCCGAGCGGGACTGGGGTTTCGCCGGCGACTACGTGCGTGCGATGTGGCTGATGCTCCAGCAGGAGACGCCGGACGACTACGTCGTCGCCACCGGTAAGACCCATTCGGTGCGCCGCTTCTGCGAGGTCGCGTTCAGCCACGTGGGGCTCGACTACGAGCAGCACGTGGTGATCGACGAGGCCTTCTACCGGCCGGCCGAAGTGGACCTGCTCATCGGCGAACCGGCCAAGGCGGAACGAGTGCTGCGGTGGACCCCGACGGTCGGCTTCGAGGACCTGGTGACGATGATGGTCGACGCGGATCTGGACCTGCTGTCAGGCCGGCTGGGCCCGATCGGCTGAGGTCGGGCCCGACGCCGTCAGGTCGATCACCCGGGTGGGCCACAGGCTCATCGGCCGACGCGCGGCGACGTCCTCGATCCAGCCGAACGCGACGACGGCGGCGACGGTGCCCAGCAGGCACCACGCGATGCGGCCAGCCCAGTTGGATCCGCCTGGCAACGGGATCGCCAGCGCCGCGTAGATCGGCACGATGTGCCACAGGTAGATCGTCAGGGAGCGCCTGCTGCTCCACGTGAGGATCGAGCGCGTCCTCGGCCCGACCAACCACGGTTCGACCATCGGCTGGATCCCGACCGCGACGATGAGCCAGAAGACCCCGAGCAACCCGACCAGCAGCGTCGCGGCCCGGATCGCGCTCGTCGTCCCGTCCGACCCGCTCGTGGTGACCACGAGTGCGCAGATCGCCACGAAGCACACGAGCGCGATCGCCCACCAGAACCTCCTCAGCGCCTCGCGCAGGTGGCCGTCGTGGTGGTGACAACCGAGGATCCACGACGCGACGAACAAGAACGCGAGCGCCGCCGGTGTCCCGACGAGCCACACCGGGAACGCCAACGCCGCGAGCCCCACCCACAGCAGCAGTGGTCGACGCTGCTGGAGACGCCTGAGCAGCGGTCCGACCAGCGCCAGGATCAGGTGCATCTGCAGATACCAGAGCAGGCCCCATGTGAGGCTCAGATCCGTTCCGGCTCCCGGACCCTGCGGTCCTCCGAGCGAGATGACCGGCATGACGAACGAGACCCAGTCGAACCAGCTCAGCTGCCACAGCACGCCGAGCGACGCCCACAGCACGACCATCGCCGCCACGTAGAACCAGTACGACGGCAGGATCCGGCGGTACCGGCTCCGGATGACGGATGTGGCGTCCTTGCGGTCCATGGATGCGGCGAACAGCGACCCGGACACGAAGAACATCAGCGGCATGGAGGAGAAGATGAGCGGCCACTCCTGCTGGAGCGAGTGGTACAGCAGGACCCGTGCGAGCGCGACCGCCCGCACGGCGTCGAGGTAGAGGAGTCGGGATCCCGGGCGGATCACCTCGGAACCACGCTGCACGGGCGACGGATCCGCGCGCCTCACTCCTCTTTCGAACACTGCTCTTTCGAACACGGCCACCCCACTCGTCTCCGAACGACCTCATCGTGCGAGCCCCGGCGAGACTCGCGCGTTTCTGACGGACCGTAAAGCCGGACCGGCATGACCTCCGTCGACGCCGACGCCTCCCGGCGACGGGGCAGGCGAGAGGTAGGGTCCCGCGATGACGCGGGTGGCAGTGATCTGTGGCGGCGTGGGTGCCGCACGCTTCCTCCGGGGACTCCTGTTCGTCGGGGAGCCCGGTTCGATCACCGGCGTCGTCAACGTCGGCGACGATTCGGTGATCCACGGACTGCACGTCAGCCCCGACCTGGACACGATCACCTACACCCTCGCCGGAGCGGTCGATGCCCGCACCGGGTGGGGACTGGACGGCGAGACGTGGAACGCCATGGAGCAGCTCCGGGCCTACGCGTCGACGAACGAGGCGGTCGGCACCGATGACGAGGCGGCCGGGTGGTTCTCCCTCGGCGATCGCGACCTGGGAACGCACCTCTACCGCACGTCACGCCTGCGCTCGGGCGCCACCCTGACCCAGGTGACCGGAGAAATCGCGCGCACCTGGGGCCTGCCGCTCACGCTCGCACCCGTCACCGACGACCCGGTTCGGACGAGTGTGAGCATGCGTGACGGGCGGGACCTGTCGTTCCAGGAGTACTTCGTCCGCGAGCACCACGACGTCGCGGTTGCGGCGGTTCGCTACGACGGGATGACCGCCGCCCGACCCTCTCCGCTCGCCCTCGCGGCGTTGGCCGATGCCGAGGTGGTCGTGATCGCACCGTCGAACCCCGTCGTGTCCATCGAGCCGGTGCTCGGCGTGCCGGGCATCAGGGCAGCCGTCGCAGCGCGCCGTGACCGGACCGTCGCGGTCAGCCCCATCATCGGTGGCGCAGCTCTCAAGGGGCCGGCGGACCGCCTGCTGCGGGATCTGGACCACGAGGCGTCCGTCGTCGGCGTGGCCCGCTGGTACGCGGAGGTGGCCGGAACGCTCGTGATCGACCACGCGGATGCTGATCTCGCACCCGCCGTCGAGGCCGAAGGGGTCCGCTGCGTCGTCACGTCCACTGTCATGTCCGACGACTCGGTGGCGGGGGCGCTCGCATCGACGTGCCTCGCGACCGCGAGCAACCCACGGTGAGGACGCTGCGGTGACCGGGATCGAGCTGATCGCCGTCGAGGGGATCCCCGAGGTCGTCCGCGGAACGGATCTCGCCGCCGTCATCTGCGACGCCGTCGCGCTCCGACACCACGACGTCGTGGTGGTGACGCAGAAGGTGGTGTCCAAGGCTGAGGGGGCGATGGTCGAGGTCGACCCCACGGATCCCCTGTCGCACAAGCCGCTCGTCGAGCGCGAGTCGGTCCGGATCCTGCGTCGCCGCGGTGACCTCGTGATCTCCGAGACCCGCCACGGGTTCGTCTGCGCGAACGCCGGCATCGACCTGTCGAACGTCGAGCGGGGCTGGGCAGCCCTCCTGCCCGACGACCCCGACCGTTCGGCTCGCCGGATCCGTGACGGGATCCGGGGCCGCACCGGCATCGAGGTCGGCGTGATCGTGTCGGACACGTTCGGGCGGACCTGGCGTCGCGGCGTCACCGACGTCGCGATCGGCTCGGCCGGTGTCATCCCGGTGCTCGACCTCCGCGGGACCCAGGATGCCTACGGCCGTGAGCTGCAGGTCACGGAGGTCGCCGTGGTCGACGAGATCGCAGGAGCAGCCGAGCTGGTGATGGGCAAGTCCTCGGGGATCCCGGTAGCGATCGTCCGCGGCCTCGGTGAGGAGGTGTTCGCCACCGCGGCGGAGGACGGGACCGACGAACACCGCGGCGTGCTCACCGACGTCGTGCGCTCCCCCGGCGACGACCTGTTCCGCTGACGGAGCACCGTCGGCGGAGCTCAGGCCAACGTCCCGCCGTCGACCTTGAGGCAGGTCCCGTTGACGTGCACCGCGTCGTCGGAGGCCAGGAAGGCGATCGCTGCGGCGACCGTCTCGGGCCCGCGTTGCTCGTCGAGCGCCATGATGCGGTAGACGAGCTTCGCGTCAGCCCCCTCCGGAAGCCGGAACTCGTTCTGGATCGGTGTCAGGATCGATCCCGGCGCAACGCTGTTGCAGCGCACACCCATTCGGGCGAACTCGACAGCGAGCGTCTGGGTGAGTGCGTACACACCGCCCTTGGACGCCGAGTACGACACCGTCCACGGGTGACCCGCGAGCGACGCCGTCGACGCCGTGTTGACGATGTTGCCACCAGACGCGATGAGGTGGTCCATGACCTCCCGGCACACCAGGAACGTCCCGGTGAGGTTCACCGAGATGATCCGGTTCCAGTCCTCGAGCTTCGTGCGTCGGAGGTCCTCGAACTGCAGGATCCCCGCCACGTTCACCGCGACGTCCAGCCGACCGTGCTCCTCCACTGCCGAGTGGACGAGGTCAGAGACGGCTGCCTCGTCCGCGACGTTCGACACGACCGACAGCACACGGGATCCCGCCTCCCGACACGCGGCCGCCGTCTCCGCCAACCCCTCGGCGTTGACGTCCGACAACGTCAGCGTCGCCCCCTCCGATGCGAGGCGCTCTGCCGTGGCACGGCCGATGCCCGACGCTGCACCGGTGATCAGCACTGCCTTGTCCGCGAACCGTTCCACTTCGCTCAGTCCCGCTCACGGAACCAGTCGAGCGTCGCCGCGGTACCGGCAACGAGGTCGGTGAACGGCGCCCACCCCAGGTGGATCCGCGCCCGGCTGGCGTCGACGCAGGACCGTGCCAGCTCGCCGGGACGCGGCGGAGCGAACACCGGTGGCCGTTCGACACCGGCGTTGGAGGCCATCGCCGAGTACAGCTCGACCACCGACGTCTCCACTCCCGTGCCGACGTTGCACAGCAGTCCGCTGCCACGGTCCGCCGCCCGGACGAAAGCGTCCACGACGTCGTCGACGAACACGTAGTCACGGGTCTGGGAGCCGTCCCCGTAGACCGTGCAGTCCTCATCCGCGAGGAGCCGTCCGGCGAAGATCGCGACGACGCCCGCCTCGCCGTGCGGATCCTGTCGTGGTCCGTACACGTTGGCGAGCGCGAGCGACGTGTACTCGAGCTGGTGCAGCTCCCGATAGGCATGCAGGTAGTCGGTGACCACCATCTTCGTGATGCCGTACGGCGCGACCGGGTGCTGCGGATGGGACTCCGACACCGGCAGGTCGTCGGGATCGACGTCGCCGTAGATCGTGCCACCCGACGAAGCGAAGACGACCTTGCGGGTTCCGGCGCGGCGGGCACCCTCCAGGACGTTGATCGATCCGATCACGTTGATCCGTGCGTCGAGCGCCGGATCCGCGACCGACACACGCACGTCGATCTGCGCCGCGAGGTGGAACACCACCTCGGGGCGTCGACGCTCGATGAGGTCCGACACTGCCGGGTCGCAGACGTCCATCTGGTGGAACGTGAACTCGTGGTCGCGGTCGGCGCGTGCGTCAGCCAGGTTCGCGAGACGTCCCGTCGACAGGTTGTCCACGACGTCGACCGCATGGCCGGCCGCCAGCAGACGGTCGACCAGGTTCGATCCGATGAACCCCGCGCCTCCGGTCACCAGTGCCTTCATCAGGTCCCCTTCTCGCCTTCTCGACGTTCCGTCAGCTCAACGGCCATTCGGTCGGTGGCGGAAAGCGACCACCGGACTCGGAGACACCTGCCGGGACGTCCTCGTCGAATCCGACCACCGTCAACTCGGTCAGGTCGCATCCCTCGCCGATCACCGAGCGTGCCCCGATGATCGACTGCCGCACGGTAGCACCGGCCGCGATCCGCGCTCCGGCCATGACCACCGAGTCCACGACGCAGGCACCGGAGGCGACGGTCGCGCCCGGACCGATCCAGGACCGCTTCACCATCGCCGTGGTGTCGACCCTCGCCGACTCGTCGATCGCGGGTTCGAAGGAGCCACGGAGACCGTCGATCAGATCGAGGTGTGCCTGGAGATAGGCCTCTGGCGTCCCGGCGTCGATCCAGTACGAGGAGGACTCCAGCCCGAAGAGCTGGGCACGTTCCACGAGCTCGGGGAACACCTCCCGCTCGATCGAACAGCGGGCACCGACCGGAACGAGATCGAACACCTCCGGCTCGAGCACATAGGTACCGGCGTTGATCCAGTGCGTCGGAGCGGTGCCTGCTTCGGGCTTCTCGATGAAGGCCTCCACGCGTCCGTCCGCGTCGAGTGGCACGACCCCGTAGCGGGACGGATCCTCGACGCGGGTGAGCGCGATCGTGCCGAGGCCACCGCAGCGACGGTGGAACGCCCACAGCTCCCGGACGTCGAGATCGGTGAGCACGTCGCCGTTGAGCGCGAGGAACGTTCCGTCGATCCCTGCCTCCCGTGCAGCGAACGCGATCGCCCCGCCGGTGTCGAGCGGTTCGGGCTCGATCGCACACGTCACCGGGATCCCGGCGACGCGGCTGTCAGGGTATTCGCGACGGAAGATCTCGGGCTGGTAGCCGAGCGAGAGGATCACCTCGTCCACACCCGTGCCGACGAGGTGCTCGATGACCCGCTGCAGCATCGTGACACCACCCATCGGAAGCATCTGCTTGGGAACCGAGAGCGTGAGCGGACGGAGTCGGGTGCCGAAGCCGCCGACGAGGATGACGGCCTTCACGTCAGCCCTTGGGCTTGGTCGTCGGTGCCGCCTCCGGCACGGTCGTCGCCTCGGCAGCGACGGTCGTGGTGGACTCCGCCGCAGCGGTGGTGGGAGCGGTCGCTGGGGCGATCGTGGTCGTCGCGCTGTTCAGACCGCCGGACTGGCCGGGTTCGACGTCGGAGGGGTTCGCGAGCTCCTTCATCGACGCCGGGAGCTTCGGCTTCCAGTCGGACGGGTTGAACGACAGGACGAACGCCTGACCGTCCTCGGTGAGGCGCACGTCGTTGATCGCCGAGCCGGTCACGCGCTTGGGCTCTGTCTTGTCGTTGGCCTGCGGCGGCCAGACGTACAGGGCCACCTCGCCGGCCTTGCCGTCGCACTTCTGGCCGTTGGTCTTGGTCGTGCCGTCCGGCAGCTTGATCGAATCGTCGGTGACGGTGATCCCGACCGAGTCGAGGAACTTCTGGAACGTGGCGTTGGCCCCGGTGGCGCTGGCGGTGAAGGGGTGGATGTGGATCAGCCCGTCCTGGTGGGTGTGGATCCCGAGGCGGTCAGGTCCGGCGTCAGCGGGGTTGCCCTGCGCAACGCCGCAGATGTTCGTGGCGTACGCGGCGTGCCAGTGGTCCCGGGTCGTCGGTGCCTCGGTCGCGGTCGCCTGACGGCTGTCGCGAGCGATGACGACGAGCACGACGCCGACGACGACGATCGCGACGACGAGGGCCGGATAGGCCAGGTTCCGCCGTTGCCCAGGAGCGCGGCTGACGCCGGCCTGCTGGACGCGACGGATCTTCTTGGACGACGAGGCCTTGCCCATACGGCCGTAGAAGGTAGCGCCTGGAGGTGCCTGAACCGAACCGGGCCCCGGGAACGGCGCAGTTGCACGCTCATCACGTCGATCGGCGACGGAGGCGTTCCACTCGCACCGATTCGAACAGTCGTTCGTACGACGCGGCGACGGCCGCCGGTGACACCCATCCCTCGACGAACGCCCGGCCCGCCGCACCCATGGCCGCCATCGCAGGACGATCCGCGAGCATCGCGTCCAGCGCGTCGACGAAGGCGTCGGCGTCCTCGGGCGGCACCGCCACCCCGGCGGACGCCCGGGCGATCGTCGTCGCGACCTCGGTCCCGGCGTCCACGCTCGCGAGCACCGGCCGCCCCGCGGCGAGGATCGAGTACAGCTTGGACGGCACGCTCGAACGGGCCAGACCCGTCTTGAGCGGTACCAGGTGCAGATCCGCGGCAGCGAGCACCTCGGGCAGGCGATCCCGCGGCTGCATGTCGATGAAGCGGAGGTTGTCGATGCCGCCAGCAGCGGCCATCAGCCCGTCGCGTGCGGATCCACCCCCGTTGATCACGAACACGACGTCGTCGCGTCCGCGGTCGCGGTACCGGCGGGCGGCCTCCACCACGAGGTCGAGCGACTGCGACAGGCCGACGTTGCCGGCATAGGTGACGACGGTCCGGCCGATCAAGCCGAACTCGCGTCGGTAGGCGTTGTCGACCTCTGCCGGTCGGATCCGGTCGGTGTCGACGAAGTTCGGGATCACGTGGACCCGCTCGGGTCGCTCGCCACGGAGCTTGGCCACGATGTTGTCTCTGAGGTCGTCGCTCAGGACGGTCACAGCATCGGAGCGGAGGTAGAGGAACCGCTCGAGCCACGAAGCGACCGCGATGACACGGGGGTCGGTGATCGCCCCGAGCTCCACGGCCACGTCCGGGAACACGTCCTGGACGTTGAACACGAACGGCGTCCGTCGGGGAACTGCGGCGAGCCAACCGGCGACGCCGAGCGGCAGCGGTGGGGACATCACCATGACCACGTCGGGACGGATGCGGCTCGTCGCCGCGCGCACTGCTGCCATGCCCGTGAACCCCGCGAACGCGACGGCCCGGGCAGGGATGTTGGTCTTGTCGGTGGGGAACGGGTGCAACCGGGTGATCCACCCCCACCGCGTGGCGTCGGTCCGTGCCGGTCGCCCGGTCCAGCCCTCCTCGACCGCGTGGTTCCGGTACCACGGCAGAGAGGTCACGACGTGCATCCGGTGGCCGCGGTCTGCGAGCGCCTCGACGATCGATGTCATCACCTCGCCGGTCGGCGCGACGTCGGGAGCGAAGTGGGGGCAGAGGACGAGGACGTTCATGGTCGGATGGGTCGGGCGGCCCTCAGCCGTCCGCTGCTCGACGGTAGGCGTCGGTGAGCGCCACCGCGCAACGCTCCGGCGTGAAGGTCGCGGCTCGCTCCCGGCCAGCGGCGATCCGTGCGGCCCGGACCGGCGCCGGTTCGTCGAGCACGTCGTCGAGCGCCGCTGCCCAGGCGGACACGTCGTCCACGGCCACGAGGTCCGTCGGCCGGGCGACCTCGGGCAGGGACCCTGCCGCAGCGGCGAGGACGGGGACGCCGCGGACCATCGCCTCGAGCACCGGCAGGCCGAAGCCCTCGTAGGAGGATGGGATCGCAACGACGGCGGCTGACGCGAACAGGGATTCCAGCTGCGCGGCGGGGACACGTCCGGTGCGCAGGACGCGACCGACGAGGTCGGGCCGACCCATCCGCTCGAGAACCCGCGCCTCGCTGGCCGCTGCTCCACCGGTGAGCACCAACCGGAGCTCGGGCCGCCGCTGCGCGACCAGGGCGAAGGCGTCGAGCAGCACCAGGTGGTTCTTGTGCGGATAGGTGATGGCGGGATAGAGCACGAACGGGTCGTCACCGAGCAGCGACGGCAGCGGGAACCGAGACGCTCCCTCGGCGGTCGACGGCTCCGGAACCCACCACGGCACGACCACCACCCGGTCCGCGCCGACCCCGAGCACGTCGATCACGCGTCGACGGGTGAACTCGCTGGGGGTCGTCACGACGTCCGCCGAACGAGCGGAGCGACCGGCCATCGAGGTGATGTAGAGCCGCTTCGAGAGGCGGAAGTTGCCGGGATGGTCGAGCGGTTGGAGGTCGTGGATGGTCAGGACCGTCCGTGACGGGTGACGCAGCGGGAGCAGCCCCCCTGCGTGGTGGACGACGTCAGCGCCGATGTCCTTGGTCAGGCGAGGTAGCCAGGTCTGCTCGGCGAGGACTCGGCGGCGCTTGTCACGTCCGTCCTGTTCGAGCACGTGGATCGGCAGCCGGTCGGCCAGGTCGGGATGCGCATCGGCGAACTGCTCCAGCACCGCGAGGTGCACGTCGAGGTCGCCGCCGGACCGATCGGACGCGATCAGGTCCGCGACCGCGCGGAGCGCGTCGGTGGTGGACTCCTCGCTGCCACCGACGACGCCCGGGACGAGCCACAGGAGGTTGACGACGACGCGCGTCACGACAGCACCCACCGGTAGGTCTCCACGACCCGGGCTGCGGTGTCCTCCCAACGGAACGCCGACGCCCGGGACGGTCCGGAGGCGCGGAGCTCAGCTGCGAGCTCGCTGTCGTCCAGCACGTCGCGCAAGGCGTCCGCCAGCAGATCCGCACGTCCGGGGGGCACCAGCACCGCGGCATCACCGGCGACCTCGGCGAGCGCGGTTCCGGCCGTCGTCACGAGCGGCGCGCCGGCGGCGAGCGCCTCGAGGGCCGGCAGACCGAACCCCTCCGCCCAGGACGGCAGGCAGCACACGTCGGCACCGCATCGGAGAGCATCGAGATCCGCTTCGGGCAGGAACCCCGTGCGGATGATCGGACCCGGGACGGCACCGAGGTGCTGGTCGGTCCCGGGTCCCCAGCCCGACGGACCCGCGACCACGAGGGTCAACTCGGCGCGACCGAGGCGCGCCAGAGCATCGGCCAGAACGGGGAGCCCCTTACGGGGTTCCACCGTGCCGACGAACAGGACGTAGCGACCGTCGAGGTGGAACCGCCGCCGCACAGCCTCCACGCGTGGCGCCGGTACGTGGACAGCCTTCGATCCCCACGGAACGACCCGGAGGCGGCCGGGATCGAAGCCGTGGGTGACGCAGTCCTCCGCCACGACCGACGACGGCACCATGACCGCGTCCGCCCGATCGCGGATGCGTCCGAGGGCGCGGCTCATCAGGCGCGCTCCGCGTCGAGTGAACCAGTCCGGTCGGCTCAGCGGGAAGAGGTCGTGCACCGTCGCCACCAGCGGCGTGGTCGACCGCGGTGGACCCATCGGAACCGTGAGGTGCACGACGTCGGGTGCATCGAGTCCCGGATCCAACGCTGCCTCGAGACGAGGTCGACCGAGCCGATCCCATGCGTCATAGAGCACACCGACAGGAAGCCCGAAGCGCCGCAGCGGCACCTCGTCGGGCAGGACGAGCAGCGGGTTCGCGACGCCACGGGCACCGACGGCGACCACGTCGACGTCATCACGAGCAGCGAGCGCCTCGACGAGCGCGATCACCGATGTCGCGGTCCCCCCGGGGACGGCATGCCAGCACTGCGTGAGGCTCACAGCGACGCGTGGAACAGAAGAGCCGTCGACGGGCACCGGCGCAGTCTCCCGCACGCCCGGCCCGACCGGTTGCATCCCGACCCACTACGGTGTCCGGTCCATGAGCGGCAACTGGTCTGGACGACACGTCCTCGTGACCGGTGGACGTGGGTTCCTCGGCTCCGCGGTGCTCCGCGCCCTTGCAGCACGCGACTGCGGACGGGTCTCGGCTCCGACCTCGGAGGACTTCGATCTGCGACGACGTGAGGACGCCGACGCGATGATCGCCGAGCTCGCTCCCGACGTCGTGATCCACCTGGCCGCCAAGGTCGGCGGCATCGGGGCCAACATGGAACGTCCGGGAGATCTCTACCTCGACAACCTGCTGATGGGAACGTTCGTCCTCGACGCCACGCGTCGGGCCGACACCCCCAAGACCGTGATGATCGGAACGATCTGCTCGTATCCGAAGTTCACCCCGGTGCCGTTCCGCGAGGACTCGCTCTGGCAGGGCTACCCGGAGGAGACGAACGCCCCGTACGGCGTGGCGAAGCTGGCACAGCTCACGCAGATGCAGGCGAACCGCGACCAGTTCGGCCAGTCGGCGATCTACCTGATGCCGACGAACCTCTACGGGCCGGGCGACAAGTTCAATCCAGCGGTCAGCCACGTGATCCCGGCGCTCATCAAGAAGTGCGTCGACGCCAAGGAGGCCGGAGCCGACCACATCGAGGTGTGGGGCACCGGTTCGGCGTCACGGGAGTTCCTGTACGTCGACGACGCCGCCGAGGCGATCGTGCTCGCAGCGGAGCACTACGACGGTGGCGATCCCGTCAACCTCGGCACCGACGAGGAGATGCCGATCTCCGAGCTCGTCGAGATCATCCGCGAGCTGGTCGGCTTCTCCGGCGAGATCCGCTGGGACACCTCACGACCCGATGGCCAGCCCCGACGGCGGGTCGACCCGAGCCGTGCACGACACGAGTTCGGCTTCGAAGCGACCATCCCGTTCCGCGAAGGGCTGCGACGGACGATCGACTGGTACCTCGATCACCGGGTCGAGGCGGAGGCACGCACGAGCTGAGAACGCCCCGATCCTCCCGACCGCGTGTTGCTCAGCGACAGGCGGCGGCCCGCTCAGGATCGGTCGGCACGATCCCCGGCGGTGCGGCGTCCGGCGGCGCCCCGTCGTCGATCACCGTCGTGGTCGTGCTCTCAGGTGCATCGCCCGACGACGGCGGTGCGGTGGTCGTCGTGGTCGTCGGCGCGAGCCCGGCCGGCAGCTGGTCCAGCGGCAACGGCTCGCTGCGGACCGTGGGGATCTCGCTTCCGGCGTCGAGGATCACCCGGAACCCCATGATGGACTTGTCCTGGACCAGCTTCGGGGTCGTCCCGAGGTAGCGGGCGAGGAGGATCGCTGCGTCCCGACCGTACGGCCCGTAGGTGATCGTGGTCTGACCCGCGCTGCCGCGCGAGTCCACCGCCTCGGCATCGAACCCGGCCTTGTCGAGCGTGGTGGCCAGGCCGCTCACCGCGGAGGCGAGCTTGCTCGGTCCCTTGACGTCGACGATCACACCGCTCGGCTGGAGGCCGTCATCGGCACCCGCCCAGAACGGCACGAGCAGCGGCAGCGCCTGGTCCCACACGACGTCCTGGTAGGCGACGCCGCCCCGCGGCGCTGCCTCCGTTGGGATCTGCTTCGTGGCGAGATCGTCAGGGTTGAAGCTGCGGAACTCGGCCAGCAGACCGAGGATCGTCCCGACGTTGAGCGTGTCGTCGAGCACCACGGCGTGGACCGCGGCGTCGACGAGGCCGCTCGCCGTGCTCGGGTTGCGGATGCCCTTGTCGGACGCCCGGCGCAGGGCCCGCTTGATGAAGTCCTGCTGACGTGAGATGCGACCGAGATCACCGGTGCCGTCGGTCTTCCACTTGCCGTTCTGGCGGAACTCGAAGTGTCGGCTGCGGGCGTAGGCGAGCGCCTGTGACGGATCGAGCATCCTGCACCCCGGATCGTCGACGTACAGACCGGTGTTGCGATCCCGGACCGGGGTCGTGAAGTACACCGGCACTCCCCCGAGCACCTCGACGAGGCCCTTGAACGCCGCGAAGTTGATCTGCACGTAGTTGTCGATCGAGATCCCGAAGTTGCGCTTGATCGTCTGGATCAGCGTCTTCGGACCCTGCGGCCCTGCGATGGCCGCGTTGATCCGCTGCATGGATCCGTTCGGGAGCTCGACACGGGTGTCCCGGGGGATCGACAGCAACATCGCCGAACCGTCCTTCGGGTCGATCCGCAGGATCATGATGACATCGGCGAGCTTCTCGTCCGGGGCACGTCCCTTGACGACCGGATCCTTCGGATCCAGACCCGCCTGGGAGTCGGTGCCGATGATGAGGATGTTGCGGGGCGCCTGGACGTCGACCGGCGCCGACAGCGCTGAGCCGACGTCCACCACCGGAACCTGCTCCAGGGTGGTCCGCACCTTCGTGAGACCCCACGCTGCGCCCAGGCACGCGATCACGAGCAGGACGTTCACCCCGATGAGGATCCGTTGAGGCCAACTGCGTCGGGGCCCTCTCGGCCCGTTGTGCGACGAAGATCCAGCCACGATCGACTGACGGTAGCAGCGCCACCCCTGCGCTCCCCTGCACCCCGGCCGTAGGATCGATCGATGCGACCCGACGCGCCCCGGACGTGACCGGACGTCGACAGGATCGACCCGCACTGGCGGTCGTGGGCGATCGACTCTGCACCGGCCTGCTCGACGTGACCGATGATCCGGCGGCGCTCGACTCGTCAGGCTTCTGGGCGGTGGTGATCCCGTTCGACGGTGCTGCGGTGTTCGCCCGGTTCGCCAGCGTTCGACCTGCCACGGACTGGCCCGGAGGACCGTGGTCGGGCCCCACGCCAGGCGACTGGGCGTCGAGCCTCGACCGAACGTCGTTCCTCGCCGGAGTCGGGACGATCCGCCGCCACATCCGCGACGGCGACGTCTACCAGGTCAACCTCACACGCCGGCTGTCGGCTCCGCTCCGCGGGCGCGCCCGGCGCACGGACGACACGACCTCGGATGACATCGCCGCGCTGGGCGCAGCGCTCGCCATCGGCAACCCCGCACCGTTCTCCGCAGTCATCCGGCTGCCCGACCACGGCATCCACGTCGCCAGCGCGTCACCGGAGCGGTTCCTGTCACGACGGGGCGACCGGGTGTGGTCCTCCCCCATCAAGGGCACCGCCGCGACCGCCGATGCGCTCCTCGAGAAGGACCGCGCCGAGAACGTGATGATCGTGGATCTGGTCCGCAACGATCTGGGTCGGGTGTGCGAGTGGGGCACCGTCTGTGTGCCGTCGCTGCTCGCCGTCGAGCAGCACCCGGGCCTGGTGCACCTCGTCAGCACCGTCGAGGGCCGGCTGCGCAGCGGCATCGGTTGGCCCGAGCTGCTCGACGCGACGTTCCCGCCGGGATCGGTGACCGGAGCGCCGAAGCTCGCTGCGCTCGAGGTGATCAGCGAGCTCGAACCCGTCCCCCGAGGTGTCTACTGCGGCGCGGTGGGCTGGGTCGACGCCGACCGCCGGGAGGGCGACCTGAACGTCGCCATACGGACGTTCTGGATCGACGACGACCTGCTGCACTTCGGTACCGGCGGGGGGATCACGTTCGACTCCGATCCCGATGGGGAGTGGCGTGAGACGGAGTTGAAGGCGGACAACCTGCTGCGGGTCGCGCAGGGCGTCGCTGCGGACAGGGTGGCGTCGTGAGCGACCGGGTGGTGTTGTGGTCCGACGGCCGGCTCTGCGACCCCGCGACCGCGACCGTACCCTGGGCCGATCACGGCCTCACCGTCGGCGACGGGGTGTTCGAGACGATCGAGCTCCGCAACGGCCAGCCGTTCGCGCTGACGCGCCACATGGACCGCCTGGCACGGAGCTGCGTCGGCATGCGGTTGGAACCACCCGGCCGCGACGGGCTGGTTCGCGCGGTCACCGCTGTCGCCGAGGCGTGGGGCACCGGGGCCGGACGGTTGCGCATCACGGTCACGAGCGGTCCCGGCCCGATGGGTTCGGAGCGTGGCGACGGGCCGGCGACGCTGATCGTGTCGGCGACGTCGATGAGGATCCGCACCGAGGCGACCGACGTCGTCACGGTTCCCTTCACGCGCAACGAGCACGGCGCCCTCGCCGGGCTCAAGACGACCTCGTACGCGGAGAACGTGCTCGCACTTCAGGTCGCTGCGGATGCGGGCGCGAGCGAGGCGATCCTCGCGAACACCGCGGGGCTGCTGTGCGAGGGGACCGGCTCCAACGTCTTCGTCGGGATCGACGGTCGGCTGGTGACACCGCCGCTCATCACCGGGTGCCTCGCCGGGGTGACCAGGGCGCTGCTGCTGGAAGCGCTCGAACGCGCTGGTGCCCCGGCGATCGAGGCGACGACGCCGATCGGCGACTGGCCCGGCGTCGACGAGGCGTTCCTGTTGTCGACCGGCCGGCACGTGCAGCCGATCCGGCGGATCGACGACGTCGAGCTCGCAGCGTGTCCCGGACCGCTCACACGGGCGGCCGCACGGATCTGGCACGAGACGTACGCTCACGCCACCGACCCCTGATCGGACCGGATCAGGCCCTCGGGCGGAGGTGGATCACGTCACCGACGGTGATCGTGCGGCGGACGCCGTCCTCCGCGTCGACGACGAGCGCACCCGAGGCGTCGATGTCGACGGCGCGTCCGGTCAGCTCCGAGCCACCTTCGAGCTCGATGCGCACGTCACGACCGATCGTCACCGAACGCGACCGGTAGGCGTCGAGGAACTCGTCGATGCTCGACGAGGAACGTCCGAGCCGTGGGAGCCACCGGCTGTCGAGCGAGATGAGCAGGTCGCTCGCGATCACGTCCGCGTCGACCTCGCCCTCGAGGATGATGTCGAGCGATGTGGCGCTCGCCGCCAACTCCTCGGGCATCTGACCCCAGTTGACGTTGAGCCCGACGCCGATGACCACGCAGTCGCCCATCCCTCCGAGGTCCCGGTGCAGCTCCGAGAGGATGCCACCGACCTTGAGGTCGGAACCGTCCGCCCCGGCACCCGCCGCGACCAGGTCATTGGGCCACTTCACGCGGAGGTCCGGCGCCGCGTCCACGCAAGCGAGCGCGACCGCCGCGTTGATCAGCGGCCAACGCTCGGCGTCGAAGGCGACGAGGGGGAGACCGATCGACATGAGGATCGACGACCGCGGCGGAGCGTCCCAGGTGCGGTCGCGACGACCTCGACCCGCCGTCTGGTGGTCCGCCACCTCGACGACCGGCCGCCGGTCCTCCGAAGGGTCCTGCGTGCGCAGGATCTCGACCACATCGGCGTTGGTCGACGCGGTCTCCTCGATCCAGCGGAAATCCGCGAACCGGGTGCCGGCGAGGGCTGCTTTGGCGCGTTCGAACGACATCAGGGGAAGATAGACCGTGTTTTCCAAGGTGCTGATCGCAAACCGTGGTGAGATCGCCGTCCGGGTCATCCGGGCCTGTCGTGAGATGGGGATCGGCACGGTCGCCGTGTACTCCGATCTCGACCGGGACGCCCTGCACGTGCGCCTCGCTGACGAGGCCTACGCGCTCGGTGGCCAGACCGCCGCGGAGAGCTACATCGACGCCGACAAGGTGCTCGACGTCATCGGCCGCTCCGGAGCCGAGGCGGTGCATCCCGGCTACGGGTTCTTCTCGGAGAACAGCGACTTCGCGAAGGCGATCACCGACCTCGGCGTGACCTTCATCGGCCCGCCGCCGGCTGCGATCGACGTGATGGGCGACAAGATCTCCGCCCGGCTCGCAGCCGAGAAGGTCGGCGTCCATGGCGTGCCGGGCACGACCGACATCCTCACCGACGCTGCCCAGGTGCGGGCATTCGGCGACGAGCACGGCTATCCGATCGCGATCAAGGCCGCGTACGGCGGCGGCGGCCGGGGCATGAAGGTCGTCGCCTCCGCCGAGGAAGCCCAAGCCGCCCTCGAGTCCGCTCAGCGCGAGGCGCTCGCGTACTTCGGTCGCGACGAGTGCTACATGGAGCGGTACCTGACCGGGCCCCGCCACGTCGAGGTCCAGGTCATGTGCGACACCCACGGCAACGCCGTGTACCTCGGCACCCGCGACTGCTCGGCCCAGCGCCGCCACCAGAAGCTGATCGAGGAAGCACCTGCGGCGAACATCCCGCCGCACCTCATCGCCGAGATGGGCGAAGCCGCCGTCGCGGTGGCCCGCGGCTGCGACTACGTGAACGCGGGCACCGTCGAGTTCCTCTACCAGGACGAGTCCTTCTACTACCTGGAGATGAACACCCGCCTCCAGGTCGAGCACCCCGTCACCGAGCTCGTCACCGGCAAGGACCTCGTCGAGCTGCAGCTGCGGGTCGCGGCCGGCGAACGCCTCCCGTTCACCCAGGACGACATCGAGATCGACGGCCACGCGATCGAGGTCCGGATCAACGCCGAGAACGTCGCGGAGGGCGCCTTCCTCCCCTCCCCCGGCCCCATCACGAAGCTGCGGGTCGCCTCCGGATACGGGGTGCGCTGGGACGGTGGGTACGAGGAGGGCGACGAGATCTCCCAGTACTACGACAACCTCACCGGCAAGCTGTGCGTCTGGGGCCGCGACCGCCACGTCGCGATCGCCCGCATGATCCGAGCGCTCGAGGAGACCCAGATCGAGGGCGTCGCCACCACGATCCCCGCGGATCTCGCGATCCTGCGCCACCCCGACTTCGAGGCCCTCACCCACTCGACGAAGTGGGTCGAGGACACCCTGGATCTGACCGGCGTCGGTGTCGCTACCGCGCCAGCATCCGACGGCGACGACGCCGAGGCGAAGGTCCGTCGGGATGTCGACGTCGAGGTCAACGGCCGGCGCTTCGCCGTGTCGCTGTTCGTGCCGGAGTCCCAGCTCGCACCGGTGGGCGGCGGCGGACCGGCCGTCAAGCCCCGTCCGAAGCGTGGCGGGTCCTCGTCCTCGGCCGGCGGAGCAGCGGGCAGCGGACGGATCGCTGTGCCGATGCAGGGCACGATCGTCAAGGTCACCGTCGAGGTCGGCCAGACGGTCACCGCCGGCGAGTCGGTGGTGGTGCTCGAAGCGATGAAGATGGAGAACAACGTCGCTGCGGACATCGACGGCACCGTCAGCGCGGTCAACGTCGAACCCGGTCAGTCCGTCGCTGCCGGCGAGGTCGTGGTCGTCATCGAAGCCGCGGAGGGCTGAGAGCGCCAGAGCGCGCCGGGTTCACTCAGCGGCGTCGGCGAGCGCCTCGGCGAGCGCCGGGTGCACGAAGATGCTCTCGGCGATGTCGCTCACCCGGAGGCCGTTGGTGACCGCGACAGCGAGCACCGAGATCAGCTCGGCTGCCTGGGGGCCGACGATGGACCCGCCGAGGATCACCCCGGTCGCAGGATCCGAGATGATCTTGACGAACCCGCGTGGATCGTCGTTGATCAACGCCTTGGCGGTGGACGCGAACGGCACCTTCGTGACGCGCACCTTGCGTCCGACCGCGAACGCGTCCGCCTCACCGAGACCGACGTCCGCGATCTCCGGGTCCGTGAAGATGGCCGATGCGGCCTTCTCGTAGTCGAGGTGACGGTGATCGACGACGTGGAGGCCCATCACGTGCTCCGCGATCTTGCGTCCCTGCATCGCGGCGACCGACGACAACGGGAGCTTCCCCGAGACGTCGCCCGCCACGTAGATGTGGCCGATGTTGGTCCGGAGGTGGTGGTCGAGGTTCCGCGCCCACGGACCGTCCATCTCGACACCGACCTCCTCCAGACCGAGTCCTTCGCTGTTGGGGATCGACCCGATCGCCAACAGGCAGTGGGTCCCCTCGGCGGTGCGACCGTCGTCGCAGTGCACCGTGACACCGGATTCCGTCCGATCGATCCCGACCGCTCGAGCGCCCTTGTAGAGCCGTACGCCCCGCTGGAGGAAGTCCTCCTCCAGCACCGCTGCGACCTCGGGGTCCTTGGATGGCAGCACCTGCTGGCGGGAGACGATGAGCGTCACACGGCAGCCGAACGACGAGAACATCTGGACGAACTCGACGCCGGTGACGCCCGAACCGATGACGACGACGTGCTCGGGCAGCACCTTCGGCGGATACGCGTCCCGGGTGGTCAGCACGACGTCGCCGTCGGGCTCGGCCCAGTCGGGGATGCGCGGCCGGCTCCCGGTCGAGATCATGATCGCGTCGGCGGTGAACGTGAGCTCGCCGCTGTCGGTTGCGGCGACCACGGTGTGTGCGTCGGTCAGTCGACCCGTCCCCCGGATCAGCGTCACCCCCTGGCTCTCGAGCAGCGTCCGGTTGTGGTGCTCGAGACGCGTCGTGATCCCCTGGATCCGCGCTCGGACCGCCTCGAGATCGACCGTGGCGCCGGCGACCTCGAGGCCCATCCCCATCGATTCCTCGATGGAGTCCAGCCGACCGCCGGTCGCGATCATGGCCTTGGACGGCACGCAGTCCCACAGGTGCGCGGCTCCGCCGACGATGTCGCGCTCGATGAGGGTCACCTCCGCGCCGAGGCGGGCCGCTGAGGTCGCGGCCTGCGTACCGGCCGGTCCCCCACCGATGATCACGAAGCGCAGCGCCATGCGCTCAGGCTATCGAGCAGGCGCCGCGCACGAGCGCCTCGCCCACCCCGTCACCCGCCCCCACCGGCCTCGGGTAGGTTGTCCACCCAGGGTGGATCCGGTGCAGGTGATCGAACGAGACGACGCCGTCGGGGCCGACCCGCCACAACTCGGCGACCACACGACGAGGTTGCGATCCACGCTGCGTTCGCTCCTGCCGGACCGGACGTCGGTGCTGTCGACGGTCGCGTTGTGGCTTCCGATGTTCGGCTGGCTCCTCCTGTTCCAGCCAGGAATGGTGTCACCCGATTCGCTGAGCGTCTGGAACCAGGTCCGCACCGGCGTGTGGACCGACGCCCACCCCCCGCTCTACACCGCCGCGATGTGGGTGAGCCGTGCGATCACCGGAGATCCGTCGCTGTTGACGGCATTGCAGGGGTTGCTCCTGGCTGCCGGAATCGTCGCGTGTGCTCGCAGCCTGATCCGGCTCGGCGCGCCGAGGATCGGAACGGCTGTGGTTGCCACGGTGCTGGCATGGTCGCCGATGATCGGGGCGTTCTCGGTCAGCCTGTGGAAGGACGTCCCCTACGCAGGCGCGTTCCTGTTCGCGGCCGCACGCAGCGTGGACCTGATCACAGCGCACCTCCGAGGGGCAGCCTCGACACGGGCGGTGGTGTCGCTCGCCGTGTGGTCGAGCGCGCTCGTCCTGCTCCGCCAGAACG
>CAYSCB010000001.1:0-29126 GCA_964429335.1 uncultured Aquihabitans sp. | reverse complement strand
GGCGACGACGTGATGAGGATGACCGGACTCGAGCTGCTCGCGATGCTCTTCGAGTCCGAGGAGGTCCGCACCACGCCGGCCGCCCTCGGCGAGTTCACCGGCCAGTGGCCCTCACAGCGACGTCTCGGCTCTCTGGCGCTCAACCTCGCGGCGCTGCAGCCGATGGCGGTGCACACCGCGGTCGGCGGATCCCATTCGATGACCCACGCGCTGGTCAAGTGCGTCGTCGCCCACGGCGGCGAGATCTGGACCACCTGTCCGGTCGAGAAGATCCTCGTCGAGGACGGCAGAGCACGTGGCGTCCGCATCGCGCAGGACTCGCTGCTGCCGGGGGAGGAGGTGCGCGCGGGGGTCGTGGTGTCCAACCTGACCCTCGCCCCGACGTTCCTGGATCTCGTGGGCACCGACGTGATCGGACTCGAGTGGTCGCGGCTCATCAAGCGCTTCAACTACGACGACCCGCAGTTGCTCGCCACCTTCTACGCGCTCGACGGCGACCCCGTGTTCGCCTCGGCGACCCATGACCCCTCCATCCAGCGGAGCTGGGTCGGCTACTTCGGTGGCGAGTCCCTCGACGAGATGGGACTCGCGTTCTCCGAGATCGGACGGGGGGTGATCCCCGACGAGCTCATGGGGGGCTGGTTCATCCCCACCCGGGCCGATCCCGGCCAGGCGCCGGCGGGATGCCACACCGCGTACGTGTGGATCAGCGTGCCCCCGATGCCACGGCGCTGGCGTGGGCAGGGCCTCGACGGCTGGGACGCCTGGCCGACGCTGGCCGAACCGCTCGCGGACGCGGTCACCGCCCGCATCGAGCGGTACGCCCCGGGCTTCGGTGACCAGGTCATCGAACGGCACGTCATGACCCCACGTCATCAGGAGATGAACAACCCCTCCGCCGTGCGGGGCAACATGATCGGCGGCAGCGCGATCCCCGAGCAGTACGCCGAGAACCGGCCGCTGCCCGGCATCATCACCCATGGTGCGAGCCGCTCGTTCGTGCCCGGGCTCTACCTGTCGAACTCGATCCACCCCTACGGCGCGACCCACCTCGCCTCGGGCTACATCGCGGCGGTCGAGGTGGCAGAGGACCTGGGTTGCCGAGACGTGGAGTGGTGGCGGGCCGAACCGCTCGACTGGTTCCTGGAGTCGATGGGTCGTCTCCCGCTGAACCAGGGCGTCGATGCCCGCTGGCTCGCATGAACGCGACGTGAAGGGGCTGCCGTGGACGAAGCAGCGGTGTCGAAGGTCCTCGACGGGACGGCGTGGGCCGAGTTCTGCGACGCCCTGAAGAATGCAGGAGCGGTGGTCCTTGCCGACACCGTGCCGATGGACCCGCTCGACCGTGCCGAGGGGTGGCGGTACCTCACCCGTCTGACACGTGCGGCGCTCAACTTCTTCATGGAGACCTCGGACCCCGAGGCCCCTGCGTTCCTCCGGGCGGTCGACGAGACCATCAAGATGGGGATGGACAACCCCGACAACGTCTACCTGGCCGCTCCGGTCAAGGGCGGCCTCGCCTACCGCATCCGTGGCAGCCGGGGCACCGTCCACTACCTGGGCTTCGGCAGTCAGGCCGGTGGCTACGGCAAGACCCGCTCGCTGGACACCACCGGGTACCTCGACGCGGGAGAGCTGGTGCTCGACGACGACGGTCGCTTCGAGATCGTCGCCTCGCTCGAACGGCCGGACGGGTGTGCGAACTGGCTCCCCATGGCGCCGGAGACGTCGATGATCCAGGTGCGCCAGACCCGCGTCGACCACCGCAACGAGGTCCTCGCGCAGGTGGAGATCGAACGCGTCGGCGGCACCGCCGTGCCCAGACCGCTCGGTCCCGAGCGGGTCGTCAGAGCCCTCGAACAGGTCAACTTCCTGGTGACGGCTTCATCCGGGATGTTCGCCTCGTGGACCGAGGGCTTCCGTCGCGTTCCGAACACGCTGCCCCGCTTCGATCCCGCCACGGCGCTCGCCGCGGGAGGCGACCCCAACATCGCCTACTACCACGGCTGGTTCGAGCTCGCCGACGATGAGGCGTTGATCGTCGAGGTCACACCGCCGGCATGCGACTTCTGGAACTTCCAGCTCGCCAACTACTGGATGGAGAGCCTCGAGTACCGCTACCACCAGGTGCACCTGAACCAGGGGACCGCGATGCACCGACCCGACGGGTCGGTGCACATGGTGGTGGCGGCGACCGACCCTGGGGTGGAGAACTGGCTGGACACGTGCGGTCACGCCCACGGCACGATGTGTCTGCGCTGGGTGGGTGCCACGGAGCTCCCCGAGCCGCGGACCCGTGTGGTGAAGCTCGCCGAGATCCGGCCGTGACCCCGGTGACCGCATCTGACGTGCTCGACCTGGAGGACCTGCTCACCGAGGCACGGCGTACAGCGGGTCTCGACGACTTCGGCGACGACGGCTTCCGTGAGGGACTGGCCGTCCTGTTGGAGACCTACCGCATCAACGGCTACGCGCCGGAAGCGCTCGGCCGAGTCCGCGGTCGGCTGGTCGGCCTGTTGACGGAGCGGCTCCGCATCGAGGACGCGTGGCGGCGCTACCCCGAGATCTGTGACGAGCCGATCGTGGCACCGGTGTACCTCACCGGCCTGCCCCGCACCGGCACCTCCGCGCTGTTGAACCTGTTGGCGACGGACCTGACGATGCGGCCGATGGCGTTGTGGGAGGGGATGAACCCCGCTCCGCTGCCGGGCCGGCCGCCGAAGGAGGACGACCACCGATACGTCGGGCTGCGGGACTTCCTCGGGCGCCTCTATGCGAAGAACCCCGACTTCGGGACGATCCACCACACGAGCGCGGACACTCCCGAGGAGTGCATCCACCTGCTGAACCACACGTTCGCGGATGTGCAGTTCGGCGTCGAGGTGCTGATGGAGCCGTACGCGTCGTGGTTTCGCGCCCGGGATCACCATGCTGCGTACCGCTACTACGCGGACATCCTGCGCATGTTGCAGTGGCAGCGGTCCGGTGGACGCTTCCTGCTGAAGTCACCCGCGCACCTGTGGGCACTGGACGTGCTGGTGGAGATGTTCCCGGACTGCTCGATCGTGGTCACCCACCGCGATCCCGTCGAGAGCGTCGCGTCGTACACGTCGATGATGGAGTCGATGATGGTCGGCCGCAGCTACGACCGCCGCGAGCTCGGGCCGGTCGTGATGGAGTACCTCGCGGCGATGATGGAACGTGCGATGGCGTGCAGGACCCGGATCGACCCGCCGAGGATCCTCGACGTCGACTACGACGCGTTCATCGCCGATCCCGTCGCGGTCGTCCGCAGCATCCACGAGCACTTCTCGTTGCCGGTGACCGGGGAGTCGGTCAGCGGATGGGAAGCCCACGCTGCGGCACATCCCCGTGGTGAGCACGGCGAGCACGTCTACACCCTCGAGGAGTACGGCCTCTCCGAGGCGATGATCCGCGACCGCTTCACGCTCTACCTGGCCTCACGCCGCGACTGATCGCAACCTTCAGAACACATCTGCCGCTGTGGGAGACGACAACACCTCGGTGGCCGGCACGGCGGTGATCGTGTCGGTGAGCGCGAAGCGGTGCTCGCCACCGTGGACGACATAGAGGTGATCGAGCCCGAGCGACTCGACTGCGGAGTGCATCGACTTGGATGTCGATGGTGCGTCGGTGCGTTTGACCTCGATGCCCACGATCCGGCTGCCGAGCTCGACTCGCAGATCGATCTCGGCGCCGGTGTGAGTCGACCAGAAGCAGGGATCGACGACGTCGGGTCTGGATGCGAGGTGCTCGACGACCATGCCCTCCCAACTGGCACCCACCTTCGGGTGACGTTCGAGGTCGAGTCGTGAGTCGATCCCCAGGAGCCGATGCAGGAGTCCGGTGTCGCGGACGAACACCCTGGGTGCCCTGACCTGCCGTTTCGATATGTTGGCGTGCCACGCCGGAAGCTGCCGAACGACCAGTGCGTCGGAGAGCGCGTCGACGTAGCGCCGCACCGTCGCCTGTGACACGTCGATGGAGCGGGCGAGCTCGGCTCCGTTCCACGTCTGGGCGTGGTAGTGGGCGATCATCGACCAGAAGCGACGCATCGTGGTCGCCGGGATGCCGAAGCCGAGCGCGGCAAGGTCGCGTTGCAGGAAGGTGGCGATGTAGTCGTCACGCCAACGGTTCGACTCCCGGTCATCTGCGGCGAGGAACGACATCGGAAGCCCTCCCCGCAGCCACAGGGCATCGAGGCCCGCCTCACCCACATCGGCGAGCGTGAACCCGCCGAGCTCGACGAAGGTGACCCGTCCGGCGAGGCTCTCCGAGCTCAACCCGACGAGATCCGGCGACACGCTGCCTAACACCAGGAACCGCCCGGGCCTGCGGTCCTCGTCGACGAGGACCCGAAGGACGGGGAACAGGTCGGGGCGGAGTTGAGCCTCGTCGATGATGATCGTCTGCTGCGAGCCCGACAGAGCGAGTGTCGGTTCTTCCAACCTGGCGAGATCGCGGGGATCCTCCAGATCGAAGATGTTCTCGGAAGGTGTTGGGACCAGCCGCCTCGCGAGCGTCGACTTGCCTGCTTGGCGTGGCCCGGTGAGGAGCACGACGGGTGAGCGACCGAGGGCCTCGCGCAGTTCGCGTTCCGCTTGGGCTCGAACGACGCTCACAACCCCACATTATCATTGAAAACAGATCATCCGATAGATGATCTTCAATGATATTGCTGGTGCTGGACTCAGCGGCTGAGGATCACCCCGTCTGCCGGGCCGCCGGCGCCGCTGGCGACGAGCGCCAGTCCCGCCCCCTCGAGCTGGTTGGTGGACGTGTCGCGCAGCTGGCGGACGGCCTCGATGACGTTCAGACCGTGTGAGAAGCCCTCGCCGAGGAAGCCGCCTGCTGTGTTCAGCGCGACACGTCCACCGACACGCAGGTTGTCCCCGCCCTCGCAGAAGGACCCACCTTCGCCCTTGCCGCAGAACCCGAGCGCCTCGAGCTGCATCGGCACCAGGGGTGCGAAGCGGTCGTCGAGCTGCACGAGGGAGACGTCGTCGGGTCCGATCCCTGCGACGCGGTACAGCTCCTGGCCCATCAGCTCCATCTCCGGCAGGTGCGAGAGCGTCTCGCGTTGGTAGCTCGAGAGGTACTCGCCCTCGGTCGAGGTGCCGACCGCAACGGACTGCACGTACGCAGGAGGGTTGGGCAGGTCTCGTGCCCGCTCGGCCGAGGTCAGGATGATCGCGATCGCCCCGTCGACCTCCGGTGCGCAGTCGAGGGCGCGCAGCGGATCCACGACGAGCTCGGATGCCAGGTAGTCGTCGACGGTGATCGGCGCGTCGTGGAAGATCGCACGGGGGTTGCGTGCTGCGTGCTCGCTGCACACGACCGGCACCCAGCCGACCTGTTCGGGGCTGACGCCGAAGTCCTCGTAGTAGCGACGTACCGACATGCCGATCGACCCGGCCGGGGTGAGCAACCCGAAGGGGGAGTAGAAGTCGTAGCGGATCATGTCGAGGGAGTTGTCCTTGGTCTCCTTCGCTGCACGGAAGTCCGACCCGGCTCGCTTGCCTGATGAGTTGTTCGCGGATCGGAAGTAGACGACGTTGTTGACGGTGCCGGACGCGATCGCCGTGACGGCGTTCATCATCGGGCTCGTTCCCCAGTCGGAGTCGCTCGAGTACAGGAGCGTCTCCATGCCGAGGGCCTTCTGGAGGTACATGGCGTCGATGCCGTCGACGACGTCCTTGACCATGCCGTCGATGTCCTCGAGTGGGATCCCGGCGTCGTCGGCCGCAGCCTTGATCACCTCGCAGGCGAGGGAGTACTCGGTGCGTCCGGAGTCCCTCGACAGCTCCGTCGTCGCCACGCCGACGACAGCGGTTCTCCCGTTGATGCTTCGCATGGGAATCACTCCTGGACGGATCGGGTCGTGAACTTGAACAGGGTTAGGTCATCGGAGATGTCATCGAAGGCGACCTCGACAGGGAGGCCGATGCGTACTTCGTCGGGTTCCAGGTCGATCATGTTGGAGACGAGCCGCACCCCTTCCTCCAGCTCCACCAGCACCACCGAGTAGGGCACCTTCATCGCCGGGTACGCCATGCGGTCGGTGGTGAAGTTCACATAGGAGTAGATCTCGCCGCGTCCCGGTGACTCGACCCATTCGAGGGTGTCCATCGAACGGCACTCGGGACACATCGGCCGCGGGGGCTGGAGGTAGCGGTCGCAGTTGCTGCAGCGCTGCAGCACGAAGCGGTGCTCGTCGACCGCCTCCCAGAAGGGGCGGTTGTCGTCGTCGCGTGAGGCCTTCAGGATCGGGATGCCCGGCACGTACTCCATGATCAGCTCACTTCCTCAGGATCATCCCGCTCGTGGGCAGGCCGGGCCCGCCGGTGATCAATGCGAGTTCGGCGTCATCCACCTGGTTCGTGGAGGTGCCACGGATCTGGCGGACCGCCTCGATGATCAGGTTGTAGCCGTGGATGTACGCCTCCGACAGCAGGCCGCCGGAGGTGTTGATCGGGATCTTCCCGCCGACACGGATGTTGTCGCCACCACGGCAGAACTCGGCGCCGGCACCGCGTTCGCAGAAGCCGAGCTCCTCGAGCTGCAGGATGCCCCCGAGGCTGAACGGGTCGTAGAGCTGGGCGACGTCGATGTCCTCCGGGCCGACCCCGGCCAACCGGTACAGCTCCTGGCCGACGTACCAGGTGTCGGGCAGACCCGACATCGGCGTGCGGTTGTAGGACGTCTGGATCTCCGACTCCGGGGTGGCGGCCTGGGCGGCGGCCAGGATGTAGGCGGGCGTCCCCTCGAGGTCCTTCGCCCGCTCGGCGGTGGTGACGATCACCGCGGCGGCGCCGTCGGTGTCGACGCAGCAGTCGAACAGGCGGAGCGGTTCGACGATCATCTGCGAGGCTCGGTAGTCGTCAATCGTGATCGCCTTGTCGTGGAAGATCGCCTTCGGGTTGCGGTTGGCGTTCTCGCGCAGCACCACCGAATACCACCCGATGTCGTCGGGGTCGACGCCGTACTCGTGCATCCAGCGACGGCCGTACATCGATGCCCACGACAGCGGCGTGAGGAGGCCGAAGGGGAAGTAGTAGCCGTAGTGCAGCGTCGGGGCCTCGGTCAGGTACGTGGCGTAGCCGTCGCCCCGTCCGTAGCGATGGCCGGATGCCTCGTTGAGGGAGCGGTAGCAGACCACGTAGTTGGCCACGCCGGTCGTGACGGCGGCGGCGGCCTGCATGATGTTGGCGCACGCCGCACCGCCGCCGTAGCTGATCCTGCTGCTGAACCGCAGGTTCGGGATGCCCAGCGCTCCGATGAGGGGCGGCACGGAGGTGCGCTCGAGCGTGAACGCCTCCAACCCGTCGATGTCGGCCATCGTCAGCCCGGCGTCGTCGACGGCGTTGCGGATCGCCTCGCACGCCATGTCGAGCTCGTCACGCCCGGAGTTGCGCGTGTACTCGGTCTGGCCGACGCCGACGATCGCGGCGTTGTCCCGGATGGTGTTCGCCTCGACGCTCGGCCTTCGGTCCTGCCGGTACGACCTGTCGATGTACTCCTGGAGCATGTCGTCCTCTCTCGCCGGTCCTCGTCGTGTCGCGTCGCGCGGCACGCAACCCTGGATGGCGGACGCCCTCAGGCGGCCCGCTCGAACTTGAACAGCGTGAAGTCGTCGGCCAGGTCCTCGAACACCACCTGCACGCCCAACCCGACCTCGAGCTCGTCGAGGCTGATCCCGACCGGGTTGCTCACCAGGCGCGGTCCTTCGTCGAGCTCGACGAGGACCACCGTGTGCGGGGAGTCGAAACCCGGATGCGGTGACTCGGCATAGGTGACCCAGCTGTGGACGTGCCCGCGTCCTGACACCGCGACCCACTCCGAGTCCATCGACTGACACCCGGGGCACATCGGACGGGGAGGGACCAGCCAGCGCTCGCAGTCGGCGCAGCGCTGGAGCTTCAGCTCGTGGGACCTGACCGCCTCCCAGAACGGTGTGCTGCTGCGGTAGAGCACGCCCCACAGGGCTGGGTGCGGAGTTGGCGCCCGGTCGCTGCGATCCGTCATCGCGGTCCTCCCTGATGTCGGTTGCGCCCCACGCCGCGGGTACGGCGGCGGGCCTCCTGGTGTGACCGATGGAGACGATACTCGCATTCCTCACCAAGTGGTAGCAAATCATCACCAAATGGCTAGTCTGTCCGTGTTCGGTCGAAGTAGAGCGGGTCGGGGGTGGCGATGAAGGTCCAGACGGTGATGATGGCGCCCGACACGGACCAGTACGCGGGCGAGGGTCAGGCCCGGACCGGCGTGGCCGCGATCGCAGACGCGGCACGCAGGGCCGAGATGCTCGGCTTCGACGGGGTCACGATGCCCGAGGCCGGACACGACCCGTTCCTGCCGTTGGCGATCGCTGCGGAGCACACAGAGCGGATCTCGCTCGGGACCAACGTCGCGATCGCCTTCCCACGCAGCCCGCTCGTGACCGCACAGCTCGCCTGGGACCTCCAGCAGCTCTCGGGTGGGCGGTTCCAGCTCGGTCTGGGAACACAGGTGCGTGGTCACGTCGAGCGCCGCTACGCCTCCAGCTGGACCGGGCCGCCCGGCCCGCGGCTCCGGGAGTACGTCGGTTGTGTGCAGGCGATGTTCGACACGTTCCAGACTGGAGCGGCGCCGGCGTTCGAGGGCGACGAGTACCGCTTCACCCTCATGAACCCGTTCTTCAACCCGGGCCCGATCGAGCACCCGCGCGTGCCGATCCACCTCGCGGCGGTCAACCCCTACATGGCACGGCTGGCCGGTGAGCGTTGCGACGGACTCCGCCTGCATCCGATCGCGACGTTCCGCTACACCAGCGAGGTGGTGCTCCCCGCGGTCGCAGCGGGCGCTGAGGTGGCCGGGAGATCTCCGGAGGAGGTCGAGGTGATCGGTGCGCCGTTCCTCGCGGTCGCCGAGGACGACGAGGGACTCGATCGTGGCCGGGAGGCGCTGAAGCAGCACATCGCGTTCTACGCGTCGACCCGCACCTACCACGCGGTGCTCGACCACCACGGTTGGACCGATGTGGGCCTGGAGCTCCACCGGTTGTCCAAGGAGGGACGCTGGAAGGAGATGCCGGCCCTCATCACCGATGAGATGCTCGACGAGTGGGCGATCGTCGCGACACCCGACGGGCTGGCCGGCTCGATCCTGGATCGATGCGCGGACATGTTCCAGACGGTCATGTTGGACCTGCCGGCAGCGCTTCGGGCCGACGATGACCGGGTGGCGGGGATCGTCACCGATCTGCACGCGTCGTGAGCCGGACATCGGCACCGACGGAGAACCACCACGAGGACGGGAGTGATCCACGATGACGACAGACGAGCATCTCTTCGAGATCGACGGGGGGGTGGGTGTGATCACGCTCAACCGTCCCGAACGCCTCAACTCGATCACCTGGGATCTCTCCCAGGCATTGGTCGACCTGCTGCGCGAGCTGCGCCAGCGTGACGAGGTCCGCGTCCTGGTGCTCACCGGCGCCGGCCGGGGCTTCTGCTCCGGGGGCGACGCGAGCTGGTTGAGCGGATCCGATGATCGGGGTATGCCCGGACTGTCAGAGGTGCCGCTGGAGCGCTACCAGCGCAAGACGCCCGCAGGTCCGGTCGCCGAGCTGACTCGGATGATCGTCGAGGTCGACAAGCCGGTGATCGCCGCACTGCACGGACCGGTCATGGGGGCGGGGCTGTCGTTCGCGCTGGCATGCGACCGGCGCTTCGGCGACACGACCACCCGGATGTCGGCCGCGATGGTCCGCCTCGGGTTCGCGCCGGACACGGGCATCACCTGGTTCCTGCCGCGCATCACGCGCCTGTCCACCGCTCTGATGATGGTGGAGACCGGCCGGATCCTCGAAGCGGAGGAGTGCTTCCGGGAAGGTCTGATCGACGAGCTGGTCGATGAGGGGCAGGCGTTGGAGGCCGCCATGACCTACGCCAGGGAGCTCGCAGCGGGTCCCAGCGTCGCGGTCGATCTCGCCCGTCGGTTCATCTACAAGTCGCTGACCTCGACCCTCGACGAGATGCTCGACTACGAAGCCGTCGCCGCCACGATGTCGGCGCACACCGCTGACGCCCGGGAGGGCACGAGCGCGTTCCTGGAGAAGCGCAAGCCGAACTTCAAGGGCGTCTGAGCCACGGGGTCAGGAGGATGGGGTGGAGCCGGGTTCCTGGCCCAGGTAGGCGGCGCCGAGGCGATCCAGGTCAACGTCTGCTGCCGGGCCTGACCACACGATCCGGCCGAGGCCCATGATCACGACGTGATCAGCGAGCGCGAGCGCGTTGCCGGCCTGCTCCTCGACGAGCACCATCGTCACGCCGCGGTCCTTGAGCTCGGCGAGCGCGTCGAAGACCGTGGCGGTCATCATCGGCGAAAGGCCGAGCGACGGCTCGTCAGCGATGAACAACCGGGGTGGATCAGCGAGCACCGACGCCATGGCGAGCTGCTGCTGCTCGCCACCGGAGAGCAGGTCGGCGGTCTGCGCGTGGCGCTCCGCGAGGATCGGGAACCGACTCCGGGCATCGTCGATCCGGGCAGCGTCCCGGAGCGAGACAGCCAGGTTGTCGTCGACGGACAGAGCAGGGAAGATCCCACGGGACTCGGGGGCGAGGATGATGCCGGACCGAGCGCGTTCGTGCACCGACACGTTGGTGAGGTCCCGGCCGTCGAAGTGCACCGTCCCGCGTGTCGGCGCGACGGTGCCGGCGATCACCCCGCACAGGGTCGACTTGCCCGCTCCGTTGGCGCCCAGCACGGCGACGACGGATCCCGGCCGGACCCGGAGGTCGATGCCGTGGAGCACCTGGGTCTCGCCGTAGCCGGCGTCGATGTCGTGCAGCGACAGCAGCGAAGTCGAATCCGCCGGGTCGGTGGTCACGTCGGGGGTTCGGGAGTCCCGGGCCTCGGCGATCCCGGCCGGCGGAGCGGCGGAGCGGCGCGTCCGTGTTCGCCCGCCACCTCCGAGGATGCCGTCGGGTTGGCGGGCGAGTGCGATCGCTCCGAGGCCGAACATCGCTGCGGCGAGCTCCGGTGAAGCGATGAGCTGGCGCATGGAGTCGGGCAGGTCCGAGAAGGGACGTCCCCACTCCGATCCGATGCCCAACAGCACCACCGGCAACGCCGCGTAGACGATGCCGGCGGTCACCGCGCCGCCGGGTCGGCGGATCCCGAAGGTCACCGCGACGGCCAGCCAGATGAGGCCCAGCAACGTGGGTGCGCTGCGGTTGGTGATCGGTGAGTTCACGAGCGCGAACCATGCACCGGCGAACCCTGCCAGCCCCGCCGAGACTGCGAACAGCACCAACTTCGCCCGGAACGGGTCGATGCCGGAGGTGGCGGCGGCGACCTCCGACGAACGCAGCGCGAGCAGGGAGCGTCCGGTCGCCGAGCGGCCGATGTTGCCCACGATCCACACGCAGCCCAGCACCACGACGAACAGGACGACGAACAACGTGCGGTCGTCCGCCAGGTCGATCGGACCGAGGGAGGGGCGGCGGATCGACCACCCCCTCGAGCCGTTGCGGACGCCCTCCAACTGGAACACCAGCCGTTCTCCGATGAACGCGAGCGCCAGGGTGGCGAGCGCGAGGGTGAGGCCACCGAGGCGCAACGACGGCAGCGCCACGAGCACGCCGACCAGCGCGGCCACCGCGACCGACGCGACCATCGCGATCCAGAACGTGAAGCGGCCGTTGTCCATCACGACCGGGATCGTCGACGGCCACTGGTGGTTCACCAGCCAACCTGCGGTGAATCCGCCGACGGTCACGAACGCTGCCTGGGCGAGGTTGATCATCCCGCCGATCCCGGTGACTGCCACGAAGGACAGGAACACCAACCCCAGCACCAGCCCGCGGTTGAGCACGCCGGTCCAGTAGCTGTCGGCCACGAAGAGGCCGTAGGTGACCAGCAGGATCGCCGACACGATCCACGGTGCACGCCGTCGCCAGGGGTTCGTGGCGGCCGTGAGGTCGGGCGACGGTGCGTCCTCGGCCACCGAACCCGCCGTCCTCCCACCGCGACCCTGGACGAAGAACAACAGGACGAACAGCAGGATGAACGGGACCGAGGAGCGGAAGCCCGAGATCGAGGCGAGGAACTCCGGCGAGTAGCCGTACACGAGGTTCTGGATGGCGCCCAGCGCGATGCCGGCGGCGAAGGCGAGTGGTACCGAGCGGAGCTTCGCCGCCACCGCCGCGGTGAACGAGATGAACACCACCATGTGGAAGGTCAACGGCGACAGGTCGAACAGCGGCGCGACCAGCACGCCGGCGCAGCCCGCGAGCAGCGTGGACAGCGCCCACACGATCCTCGAGGACCGGTCGGTGTCGATGCCCCGGAGCCGGGCGAGCACCGGTCGGTCGACTCCGGCGCGGGTCTCGAGGCCGAGGCGTGTGTGACGCAGCAGGAACCACAGACCCGCAGCTGCGACCGCGGCGACGGCGACGATCGCCAGCTGGTCGGAGTCCACCGCGATGCCCGTGGTGATCGTGAAGGTCTTCGGGGGTGTCGGGCCGATGCCCGGTGGACTGATGCCGGCCTCGCCGGCGACGTTCGGCATGGTGGTGCCGAACAGATCGTTGATGGCGTCGATGATCAGGAGCGCGAGGGCGGGGAGGGCCACGAGCAGACCCACGGTGCCGACGAGCCGGGCTGCGATCGGCGCGTGCGCGAGTCGCTTGAACAGGACGGCGTCGAGCACGAGTCCGATCAGCGGGGCGACGACGAAGATGGAGATCGCCGCTGCGGGGAGGATCGGCAGGCCGAGCCCGCCGGCCGAGGTCGGCTGGTTCAACTGGAAGTAGACCAGGGCGGTGACGAACGCCACCGCCCCGTGTCCGAGGTTGAACACACCGGAGGCCTGGTAGGTCAGCACCAGTCCCGACGCGATGATCGCGTAGAGACCGCCGGCGATCGCGCCGGCGAGCAGGAGGCTCAGGAACTGCGTCATCAGGACCGGCTCAGCGTCATCGGGATCCGCTCAGCCGGCCCCGTGGGCCCGCGCGGTCACTTGATCTTGATGTTGGTTCCGCAGACCAGCTTCTGGATGTAGTCGAACTTCTTGTTCTCGACCTTCGTCATGACGCTGCAGGGGACCGGCTCCTCGTGGTTCCTGGGCCACTCGGACTTCCCGACGACGCCATCCACCGAGTAGCTGAAGTCCTTGTTCATCGTCTTGAGGAACGACTCGACGGTCAGGTCCTTGCCCGTCGCCTCCAGGCCCTTGATGAACATGTCGGCGGTGTAGTAGCCGGCGATGAGCGCCAGGCTCATCTGCTGATCGGGCTTGATCGCGTGCACGGCGTCCATCATCTCGGCGTTCGCCGGGATCGACGGGTCCATGCCGAGCTGGGTGTTGATGTAGATCCCGTCGTAGCCGGGCTGGCCGAGAAGGATCGGGCTGTAGGACGGAGTGATGATCATCCCCTTGAACCCGGCGGTCTGCAACGCGTTGGAGATCTTGGTCCCGGCGAGGGTCGCCTGGATGTAGATGATGTCGGGTGCCTTGCCGTCGTTCGAGGTGAGCAACGTGTTGACGAACGGGGAGACGTCGCCGGGCTGCTCCGGCGGTGCGGGCAGCGAGGCGTCGGCGGACACCACCTTGAACCCGACGTTCTCGACCGAGTTGCGCAACAGGACGAGCCCGCCCTTGCCAGCGGCGTTGTCCTCGGCGATGAACGCGACCGTCTTGTTCGTGTCGCCGTCGAACATGTCCTTGAGCGAGGTGCCGAGCGCGTTCGAGCCGATCTTCAGCGACGGGTTGGTGACGCAACCGGTGATGCCGAACGCGGAGGTCCCCTCGCAGAACGCCGGGTTGATGCCCCATCCGAACATCGGGATGTTGTGCTCGGCGACGTAGTCGCCACCGCCGAACCCACCCGTCATCACCGGCAGCAGCGCGAAGACCTGCTTCTGCTCCACCAGCGCCTTCACGCGGTCCTGGTCACCGCTGTCCTCGTTGTTGTTGTTCTCGTCGACGCCGACGAGCTCGATCGTCCTGCCGTTGACGCCGCCTGCGTCGTTGGCCTTCTTGAGGCGTGCCTGGACGCCGAGCTCGGCGTCGCCGAAGTAGAGGCCGTACTTGATGCCGCCGACCTTGACGGACGTGTCGGTCACGCCCCGGGTGGTGCGTGTCGTGGCCTCGGTGGTCGAGGTGGAACCACCGGCCTTGTCAGATGCCGAGTCGTCGTCCTTGACCGATTTCGAACACGACATCAACAGCACTGCGCCGCTCAACAGCGCCGTGATTGCCAGCAACCGGCGGTTCTTCATGGTGTCTCCTTCGTTGGTCACGTGGTGTGCGTCCCGAGGTAGGCGTCGAGGACCAGCGGATCCTCCCGGACCTGCTCCGGTGTCCCGTCGGCGATCACCGATCCGAGGTGCAGCGCAACGACCCGATGGCAGCGGTCCATGACGAATGCAACGTCGTGTTCGACGAGCAGCACCGCGGTGTCGCCGTCGTCGACGCTCGCCGCGACGAGGTCTCCGAACCGGGAGGCGTCGGACGAGTCGAGTCCGGAGGTCGGCTCGTCGAGGAGCAGCACCGACGGCCGATCGACGAGGGCACGTCCCAGTTCGATGAGTCGGGCCGTGCCGATCGGCACTCCGGCGGCAGGACGGTCCCGGATCGATCCGAGACCGCATCGTTCGAGCACGTCACGGGCCTGCTCGCGGCGCTCGTGCTCGCGGCGACGGCGCGTCGGTGAGGAGACGAGGTCGGCGACGACGCCGCCGCCCCCACCGCGCCACTCGGCGGCCACCAGGAGGTTCTCCTCGATGGTCAGCCAGCCGAACACCTGCGCCCGCTGGAAGGTGCGGCGCATGCCGGCACGAGCCCGTCGGTGGGGGCTCCACCGGGTGATGTCACGACCGTTCATCAGGACCGAACCGCCGGCGGGGGTCCGGAGCCCGCTGATGATGTCGAAGAGGGTCGTCTTGCCGGCGCCGTTGGCGCCGATGAGACCGCAGAGCTGGCCGCCGGGGATCGAGACGCTCACACCGTCGAGCGCCGCGATGCCGCCGAAGCGCACGCTGATGTCGCTCAGCGTCAGGACGTCGGTTGCAGCGGTGTGTTCCGTGGCCTGCACGAGCGGGTCTCCGGGCGATCGGAACGTCTCACGATATCCGACGATCCGGGATCGGGGGTGCGCTTGGCGCAGGGTCCGTCACCGTGCCTTGTACATCTTGTTGAGGCACAGCCGGGCGAGGCGGGCGACCTCGATGCCCGACAGCGCGGCCTGATGGGTTCCCATGCCCGCAGCTCCGGCGTCGGCTCCCGCCAGGTAGAGACCTCGGATCGATGTCTCGGACTTCGGCTTCATGGAACCGCACTGGCCGACGATCTGCGCGAGTCCGACGCACTCACCGCCCTGGCCGGGCAGCACCGAGTCACGCGTCAGGTTCGAGATCTCGCGGGGCCCGTTGTACTCCTTGCGTTCGGTGGCCTCCCAGATGTCGGGGAACAGCTCCTGCATCTGGCGGTCCATGCACTTCCAGAGCCCTTCGATCTCCTCCGCCTCCGGGTTGGACGAGCAGACCGTGCCCGAGACGAGCACCTGCTTGCCCTCCGGCGCCGCGTTCTTGTCGTAGAAGGAGTGGTTGACCATGAACAGGATCACCTCGTCGGGCTCTCCGCCTTCCTTCTGGTGGCGGAAGCGCTCGGTGTCGAGCCAGCTGTCGTCGGACCAGACCACGTACATGGCGGTGTCCATCACCGGCTTGCTCAGGAAGTAGCGCACGCTGGTGAACGACCATCCGGGCACCAGGCCCTTCACGTAGTCCACGTAGCTGCGGTCGAAGTGCTCCTCGCCGACCAGCTTCAGCACCGTGGGGTGGATGCCGGCGGAGCTCACGACCACCGGGGCGGTGAAGGTCCCCTTCTTCGTCTCGACCCCGGTGACCGCACCGTTGTCGACGTTGATCTTCTCGACCTTGGCGCCGGTGAGGATGGTGCCGCCGTTGCGCTCGAACTCGCGGGCCATGACCGTGGTCAGCATGCCGAAGCCGCCCTTGTACTGGCCCCCACCGCCCTGGAGCATGATCTGGCGCATGATGGTCATCTGCTCCGAGGCGGCCACCAGGTCGAGTGGCTCGGCGAGCGACGCGTTCGCGTGGAAGCCCATGTAGTTGTAGAGCGGCGCCGGGGTGTCGCGTGCGTCGAGCCACTCCTTCATCGTGATCCCGTCGAGCTCGGCGATCTCCTCGTCGGAGATCGTCGCCATCTCGGTCATGATCGCGATCGTCTTCCCCTTCTCGTCCTCGGTGGCCTGCCACAGGCGGAAGAAGGGTTCGGGATCCGCCATCGCCTGCTTCTGGGTGACGGTCCGGTACTCGTCCCACTCGTGTCGCCGGTACGCGAGGGTGATGATGTCGCGGGGGTCGTCGGGTTCGAGCGCCGGTGCCCACTCGTCGTAGACGCCGAGCTCGGTGAACACGTCCTCGAACGCAGATCCGCGCATCGGGACCTGGCCGTGGGGGAACAGGTCGTATGCCCATCCGTCCTTGTCGATGCTGACCATCTTGCCGCCGAGGTGCGTGGCCTTCTCCACGAGGAGTGTCTTCGTGCCCCGCTTCTGCAGCAACGTCGCGCACGCCAGCCCGCCCGGGCCGCTGCCGATGACGATCACCTCGTAGTCGGTCTCGATACCTGTCATGACGACCCCCCTGTCGTGGTTCTGTCGTGGTTCTGTCGTGGTGCTACCGCTTGAGGACCACCGCGGTCCCGTTGCCGCCGAGGCCCAGCGTCTGGGCCAGGCCGACCTTCGCTCCGGGCACCTGTCGTGCGCCGGCCTGGCCGCGGAGCTGCCAGGTGAGCTCGCAGACTTGGAACACCCCCATTGCGGTGGTCGCCTCGCCGAAGCACAGGAAGCCACCGCTCGGGTTGATCGGCATCTTCCCGGTGGGGAGGGTCTCACCCGCTTCCAGCAGGTGCTCCGCCTCGCCCGGCTGGCACAGACCCCAGTCCTCGGGGAACGCGAGCTCGTAGTAGACGGTGTTGTCCTGGAGCTCGACGAAGTCCAACTCGGTGGGTGCCACGCCGGCTCGCTCCAGCGCGGTGGCGACGGCGCTCGCGGCTTCGCTGTGGTGGGCGGGGCCCTCGGGGATGACCCCGGCGAGCCCTCGGGGCAGGCCGTCGTCGAACCGGGCGGTCGCCACCGCGCTCCCCGCGACCCAGACGGGGTTGGAGGTGAGCTGACGGGCCTTCTCCTCCGAGCAGATGATCGCGGCAGCCGCGCCGTCGCTGACGGGGCAGATCTCGTACAGCCTGAGTGGGTCGCTCACCATCGCGGAGCCGAGCACCTGCTCGAGCGTGAACTCCTTGCGGAAGCGGGCGTACTCGTTGTGCTTGGCGATCTCGTGGGCCTTCACAGCGACCTTGGCGAGCTGCTCCTCGGTCGTACCCAGCTCGGCCATCCGCCGTCGGCACAGCAGCGCCCAGAACGACGGTCCCGGCATGCCGACGCAGCGCTGGCGGAGGTACTCCGGGTCGGTCGCCTCCTCGACGCCGGAGGTCTGGATGAACCCCTTCGGCATCTTCTCGCCACCCACCACGAGGACCATGTCGTGCATCCCGCCGGCGACGAGCGAGTAGCCGACGTTGAAGGCGTTGCCACCGGCGGCGCAGCCGGCGGACATGTTGTAGACGGGGATCCCGGTCGAGCCCATGTCCTCGACGACGTCGTTGCCGTTGAGCCCCCAGCCCTTGCCGCCGGAGAACCGTGAGCTGGCCGCCGCGACGGCGTCGATGTCACGCCACGACACGCCCGCGTCCGCGAGCGCCGCGACGACGGCGTGGCGGCACAGCTCGGTGACCGAGCGGTCCTCGAACTTCCCCCACGGGTGCATCCCCACGCCCAGCACTGCGACCTGTCTCATCGCTCCACCTGCCTCATCGTCTCCGCGACCTCCTCAGACCGGCCGGAACATCCAGCTCGTCAGCGTCGAGCCGTCGGCCTCGTGGCACAGCGCTCCCACGACCAGCTCGACGGTCGCGCCGACGGTCAGCGTCGTCGTGTCCTCGACGTCCATCCGACCGACGACGCGCACACCGTCGTCGAGGTCGACGACACCGAGCGCATAGGGCACGTAGGGCTCGTCGTAGCGTGCGGGTGGGGGAGGCGGGTAGCTCTGGACCGAGAAGCTCCACAGCGTGCCGCGGCCGCCGAAGTGCGCGTCGCGGACGTCGGAGCCCGTGCAGTCGGGGTGATGACATGTGGTCGTGCGCGGGAAGTACGGCGTGTTGCAGGTCGCGCAGCGTGAGCCGAGCAGCTGCGCACCGTCCGGTCCGTCGGTGAAGAGCCCATCGACTGCTGGAGTGCCGGTGGTGGTCATGTCGGTGCGCACCTCTCCTTCGCCACCCGGATCAGCTCGGGCAGCACCTCCTTGGCATCGCCGACGATCCCGTACCGGGCGTATCGGAAGATCGGGGCGTCCGCGTCGGTGTTGACCGCGACGATGACCTTGGCCGCGGAGCAGCCGACGACGTGCTGGGTCGCACCGGAGATCCCGGCGGCCAGGTAGAGGGCGGGTCGCGTGATCTTGCCGGTGAGTCCGACCTGTCGGGATGAATCGATCCATCCGTCGTCGACGAGCGGACGGGACGCGCCCGCCATCCCGCCGAGCGTCTCCGCCAGCTCCTCGACGAGAGCGAAGTTCTCCTGCGAGCCGAGACCACGGCCTCCGGCGACGATGATCTCGGCGTCCTCGAGCCGGAGGCCCGAGGCGTGTGCCGGTTGCAGGACGGTGATGCGCTCCTCGATCGCGGACAGGTCGACCGCGACGTCGTTCACCGGGGGATCGCTGCGAGTGCCGGCGGGCTCGGGTGCGATCGCGTTGGCCAGCAACGCGACGATGCCGGTGCCGCCGTCGAGCTCGTAGACCATCCGGGTGTCGCCGCCGAAGGACGCCGCGGTGACATCGAGATGATCGGCGGTGACCTCGACGTCGACGCAGTTCATCACGACGGCCGCACCGAGGCGTCCGGCCGCGCTCGGGGCGACGACGCGGGTGTCGAAGTTCTGGTTGAACACGACCAGCCGCGGCGACTGCTGTGCGCAGTACCCGGCGAGCGCTTCGACGAAGGCGTCCGGCAGGCCGGTGGTGAGCTTCGGGTCGTCGATCCTGTCGACGGCCGCCACCCCGTGCGCAGCGGCGATCTCGCCGAGCTGGTCGGGGGTCGGACCGATCACCAGCCAGCGCAGCTCGGCGCCGAGTGCCTCGCTCACCCGCCGTCCGAGGGTGAGGGCGGCCTCCACCTCTTCCTGGGGATCGTTGCTGATCCCGTACCACGTGCACACCACGACGTCTGTTGCCATGGTCCGGATCACCTCCGAGTCGCTGGGTTCGTGGATGGCCTCGCCCGGTGCATCAACGGCTCCGCAGGACCTTGTCGTCGATGAGCCGGTCGATGAGCTCCTGGGCCGTGGCGGCGGGACCGTCGCCGGCGATGATCTCGCAGTCGCCCTTGACCGCCGGCACGTACTGACGCACGAGGCGGGCCCGTGTCGTGAGACCCCCGTCGCCGACCGGCAGCTCGTCGGGGTTCACCAGCGTCGGTGTCACCTTCCGCGCCGCCATCTTCTGGGGCATCGTGGGGTAGCGGGGCTCACCCAGTTCGCTGCTGACGGTCACGACCGCCGGACAACGCGCCTGCACCGTCTCGGGGCCGTCCGGGGTGACGCGCACGACGCGCACCGTCGGTCCATCCGGATCGTGGTGCACCGCGACGTCCTGCGCGACGGTGATGACGGCCATGTCGAGATCCGCTCCGATGAGCGCCGGAACGACGCCTTGGTCGTCGTCGGAGGCCTGGCGGCCGCACAGCACGAGCTCAGCGCCGCCGGTGGAACGGATGAACGCGCTGAGCAGCGCCGCGACGACGTGGTGGTCGTCACCGCCGGTCGGTGGCGGTTCGATCGCGGTCACGTCATCCGCGCCGAGGGCCGACGCGTGACGGAGCACGGTGGTCGGATCAGGGCCGATCGACACGACCGAAACGGTGCAGTCGCCGCCGGCATCCTTGATGCGCAGCGCCGCTTCGATCGCCTGCTCGTCGTAGCCGTTCATCAGGCGGGGGATCGTCGACTGGGTGATCGACCGGCCGTCGTCGCCGATGATCAGCCCGCCCGACAGCGCGTACGCGTCGACAGCATCCGGATCGAGCACTTCTTTGACACAGACGACGATGCGCATCGCTCTCCCCGGTCGGCTCGGTGGGCTCCCGGCTGGGTGCCGCTGGCTGGTACCTGTCTCGTCCATCCCTGTGGCCAAGTGGTGAGGATTCACTACCACATGGTGAGGGATGCTGTCCGGATGGTAGGGTCTGGGAGGCGAGAGCTCAAGTCCGGTCGCTCGGACGGGGAGGAGCGCACACGTGGGATGGAGTGACTGGGAGCAGGTCGACGGCGACGGCTTCGACTTCGTCGAGATCCGCTACGAGAAGAAGCGGCACGCCGACCTCGGAGGTGGCATCGCCCGGGTCACGATCGACAAGGCCGACCAGTACAACTCGATGACGCTCGCGACCGTCGACGAGATGTTCCGCGCCTTCTACGACGCGAGCCACGATCCGTCCATCGGAGCGATCGTCGTCGCGGGTGCCGGGAGGAACTTCGGCGCCGGCGGTGACGTCGAGTGGGAGCGATGGGGCCTCCGAGGCGCCTTCTACAACCGCTACCCCCACAACCGCCTCATCCGGATGTCACGCAAGCCGGTCATCGCCGCGGTGCAGGGCTACTGCCTGGGTGGCCACAACCACATGGCCTACTGCTGCGACTTCACGATCGCGGCCGACGATGCGAAGTTCGGCCAGGCCGGCCCCAAGGTGTCGAGCCCCGCCGACGGGTTCTTCGTCCCCTACCTGACCAAGGTCGTCGGTGCGAAGAAGGCCCGTGAGATGTGGATGCTCTGCCGGCGCTACTCGGCGGACGAAGCACTCGAGATGGGACTGGTGAACAAGGTCGTCCCGCTCGCCGAGCTGGATGAGGCCGTCGACGCCTGGTGCGAGGAGCTGTTGAAGGTCAGCCCGGGCTGCCTCGAGATCCTCAAGGCAGCGTTCGACCAGGAGATGGACGGGTACTCCGAGATGGGCGTCATCTCGAGTCAGATGTACCCGGACTGGTTCGACATGCCCGAGGGCAAGGAGGGCGGAGCGGCCTTCGTCGACAAGCGACCGCCGCGCTTCTGGACCATCCGCGAGGCCGAGGCGGCGATGCGCTCCGAGTTGAACGCCCGCTACGACGCCGAGCTCGGCGGCGAAGGCGACGGGTCCGGCGGCTCATAGGAGGTCCCGCCAACCAGGTCGTCGTTCGTCATGTCCGTGACCGCGGATCGAGTGACACGAGGTCGGGATGCGCCCATGCGGGCCACTCCGAATCCCGGACGGGGCCACCGTTGTGGAATCTCGCCATGACGCGCAGCGGGTCCGCGGCCTTGCTGTTGTCGTAGACGGTCAGATCCCGGACAAGCGGCAGCGCGTTGGCGACATTGGCCCACAGGCGGTCATACCGCAACCGGATCTTCTCCTCTGGCACGTCGTGACCGCCGTGATCCACCCGATGGGCAACCCGGGCGACGGCGAGGTCAGCAGGGATGGCGACGACGTGCAGGTGGATGAGATAGTCCGCAGCGCGCGCGTCCCTGAGGACCTGGAGCTTGGCTGGGTGGGAGAACACAGTCTCGGTCACGAACGATCTGTGTCGGGCTCCTCCGCGTACATGAGGTCGGCGTTGACGAACGGGAGGTGTGTCTCGGGACCGAGGACTCGCGTGTAGAGGGTCGACTTCCCGGCGCCGTTCGGGCCGACGATGACGTGTAGGACCGGCCCGGTCACGGTGCGTCAACTGGCGGTGGGCTCGCGGACGACGACGTTGCCGTCGTCGTCGAGCTCGACGTAGGACACCCCCGCTGCCTCGAACTCGGCAGCGAAGTCGAGCGCATCGAGACGCGCCTCGATGCGCTCGGTCCATTCGGCGCGCACCATCGCCTGCTGGTGGGCATCGAGGTCGTCGTAGGATCGGGCGCCGGTGAGGACATCGGTGATCTCGCGGGCTGCCATGCCGACTTCCTCGATCTCGCGGCCGATTCTGGCCCAGTGCTGGACCTGCTGGGACGCGCTACGACTCATGACGGGCCCGACGAGGCCGGCCGACTTGTAGAGCTCATCGTCGATTCGGATCGGTGAAGTCGTGGCCATCGACATCCTCCTGGTCCGTTGCAAGTGTAGCAATCTGCAACATCTACTGTCCTGGCGCTGTTCTCGGGAGGCCCGGTGGAGCAGCAGTTGGACGATGGCAGGTGGAGAGTCCCACCGACCGATCAGAACGTGAACGCCTTCTCCGGTTCGGCAGCCGCGTTGCGACCCGCGAGGTAGCCGTAGGTGATGCCCAGGCCGATCGTCGCTCCGGGTCCCCAGTAGGCCTGACCGGCAGGGGATGCAACGCAGTTGCCGGCGCCGTAGAGACCGGGGATCGGATCACCCGAGTGGTCGACGACCTGCGCCCTGGTGTTGATCACGGGTCCGCCGTTGGTGTCGAGGACACCTGCGCAGATGATCACGCAGTGGTACGGACCCTCCGGGGCGAACGGGGCCATCGTCGGGTTCGGCGAGCCGTCGCGGTTGGGTCCGTTCCACGCCCGCCCGATCGGTGCCCGACCACGACCGAAGTCCTCATCGACGCCGGTTGCGGCGAAGCCGTTGAACCGCTCGATGGTGGCGGCGAGGTTCTCGCGGAACGACGGGTCGAGTCGCAGGCCGGCGATCTCCTCGGCGTTGTCCGCGAGCTTGGCGTCGATCCTGGCGATGAGGTCGTCCCAGGTGTCGCCGGTGATGATCCAGTCGGGGACCGGTTCACCGGGTGCCGGGAGCGGCTGGCGCATCCCGGCTCGGCTCTCCGAGGTCGCGACGGTGTCGTCGTAGATCATGAACAGCACCAGGTTCGGGTACTCGCGCCTGGTCGGGTCGTAGATCTGATGCGCCTGGCTGCGGTCGTGGTAGGGCATCTTCTCGTCGACGACACGTCGGCCGTAGCGGTTGACGTGGATCATCGCGTCGCCCCACGGGAGCCAGACGCTCGGCGGTGTGGGGGAGCGCAGCGCCGCTTCGAGGGGCACCTGCTTCCACCAGGCGTTCTTCATGTTGCCGAGCTGGGCGCCTGCCTCGATGCCGATGCGCACGAAGTCGCCGCGTGCGCCGAGGGTCGCGCACGTGCCGTACACGCGGCCGGGCAGGTAGCGCCGGACGAGCTCCTCGTTGTGCGCGTAGCCGCCGGACGCGAACACCACCGCCCTGCGCGCCCGCGCGAGCCGTGCCGTGTGGCCGTACTGGAGCTCGAGGCCGACGACCTCGCCGTCGTCGTTGCGGATCACGCCCCGGACCTGGTGGCTCAGCACCACCTGCACGCCGTGGGCGGCGGCGCCGGCCTCGAGCTGGTCGACCATCCCCGGGGTGCCGGGACGGGGGAAGAGGTGGCGGCCGGTCGGCAGCTTCTCCTCGTCGAGCTCCGCTCCGTAGTCGGGGAAGCCCGCAAGGAGGTTGCCCGACGGCATCTCCATCGGGTTGTCGACATCGGGTGCGCGGGTGTCGGCCATCAGGTCGAACACGTCGATCGCGCTCAGGTGGTCGATCGCCTCGGATCCCCGGTCGTAGAACGTCGCGATGAGCTCGTAGGCGTCCGCGGGCAGTCCGAGGGTCGGATGGTCCGCGAGGTAGTACTGCGGGTAGGCGAGCCGACACATGTACTTCAGCGCGAAGTCGCGGGGGTCCTCCTTGCCCTGGGCTCGCAGCGAGGCGTTGTTCGGGATCCAGGCGGTACCGCCGGATGCTCCCGTCGTGCCCCCGATGTGATCGTTGCACTCGAAGACGATCACCGACCGACCCTCCGCCGCAGCGGTGATCGCCGCAGCGAAGCCCGAACCTCCCGTGCCGACGACCAGCACGTCTGCGTCGAAGTCGAACAGGTCGTCTCCTGACCCATCACCTGGACCGGTCATGTCGGCTCCTCCCGGTTGTCGTCCACGTCGTTGCCATCGTCCCCTCCGCCCCCAGGGTGGTGCTCCCGATGGGGCCCGGAGACCGTGGGACAAAGCTCACACTACGCCCTGTTGGACTGCTTGGTGAACTTTTGCTACTATCTGGTTAGCGCCACTCGTGTGGGGGTAGTCGCACGGGGGTGTCCGACGTCGTCGGTTCGTCGTGAGGAGGAGTGCCGTGAGGCTGAAGTCCCGTGGTCTGGGCCGCAAAGAGCTGGTGATGGACTTCCGCGAGTACACCGTGACTCGTGAGGGCGACGAGATCGTCATCGCCGGCACCATCCGCGAACCGGTGCACTGGGAGTTCTCGATCCGGATGTGCCAGGACGACCTTCCGGGGATCGTCAAGCTCACGGCGAAGAAGCAGACGCTCGGGTTCTTCCTCAAGGCCGCGTTGAAGCGCAACAAGACCTCGCACTGGAGCGAGAGCCGCGAGGAGCACCTCGCGTCGATCAAGGAGAACGCGGCGAAGGAGAAGGCCGCCGAGAAGGACAAGGCAGGCAAGGACAAGGCAGGCAAGGACAAGGCAGGCAAGGACAAGGCAGGCGACGAGAAGGCAGCACCCAAGGGCAGGGATCGGTCGGCGTCGACCGCAGCCGGCCCGTCCGCGGCGTCGACGGCCGCCACGGCCGACGCCTCCCGACCGAGCTCAGCTGATCGGGCGGCCAAGCTCGCAGCAGCGAAGGCGGCGGCTGCCAAGGCGAAGGAAGGTGCTGCCGCGACGGCAACCGCGACCGAAGCGCCCAAGCCCGCACCAGCCCGCCCGGCGGCGTCGAGCGGGAAGATGGTGAGCTTCGCCAAGCCCGGCTCGACGCCCGCTGCAGCTGACGTCAAGAGCGGCACCGACGGCACCGACGGCAACGCTCCAGCACCCGGCACGGCTGATGATCCGCCGTCGGGTGCAGCGTCCGACGCATCGACGTCCGAGCATCCCCCCGATCCCGAATCCAGCACCGATCCCGAATCGAACCCCGACCTCGAAGTCACCACCGAAAGGAACGCCTCATGACGAACGCACCTGCCACCCGGCGCGCGATCGATCCGACGACCGGGGAGGCGATGGACCGGCGAAGCTCCTATGACTTCGTCATCGTCGGCGGCGGCCCGAACGGCCTCGGCATCGCCGCGTACCTGGCGAAGTGGGGCTTCTCGGTGTGCGTGCTCGAGGCACGTCCCGAGCTGGGCGGTGGCGCCGAGACCGCCGAGCCGATCCCGGGGTACTCGATCGACCCCCACGCCGTGTACTTCTACGGCGCTGCGGGTCCGGCGCTCGAGCAGCTCGACCTCGCGAGCCACGGCTTCCGCATGTCGTTCATCCCGAACTACGGCGGTTGCATCACCCACGACCAGAAGGCGTTCATCGGCGGCAACTTCTTCCACGAGGACGTCGCCCGCGACGCCGAGGCGTACGTCGAGCTGCTGGGCGTCGACCGCGACACGGCGAAGATGTACCTGGAGTTCATGGAGTCGTTGCGTCCGGTGATGCGCGACTTCTTCCGCAGCATCTACTGGACGCCGCCCTTTGACGAGAGCTGGGGCATCCCCAAGAACGAGATCCCCGTCGCGCGGGTGCTCAAGCAGGCGCTGCCCATGTACGACGACGCCATGCTGGAGATGTCGTTCATGGAGATGATGGACGCGCTCGCGTTGCCTGACCCGATCCGCGCCGGCCTGCTCATCGGGTCGTGGGGCAACGGTCCTCACCCGTACTGGAAGGGCATGGCGCTGCCGGGCTTCGCCTGCACGCAGCTGCAGTTCTTCTCGGGTTGCACTCCGGTGGGTGGCATGCACGCCCTGGCCCACGCGCTGATCCGCTGCGCGTTGTCCTACGGGGCGAAGATGTACGTCAACAGCCCCGTGTCGGAGATCATCGTGCAGGACGGCGTCGCCAAGGGCGTGCGCGTCGCCGACGACTCCCTGCTCGAGGAGAAGACGATCTGGGCGAACATGGGTGTGATCAACAACACCCACGTCAAGCAGCTCACCCAGCTGGTGTCCGGGAGCCATCTCACGAACACGTTCCGTCAGCGGGTCGAGGACCTGTCGCTCAAGGGCGGCAGCCTGTTCGTGGCGAACATGGTGACGAAGGAGCTGCCGGAGTACCGGGCGCTGCCGGAGAAGTACTCCGAGTCCAACTACCCCTCGGGCATGGTGCTGCACTCCACGACCGACGCGCTGATGGAGCTGATGCGCGACGTGCACACCTACCGCACGCACCCGACCGACCCGGACCACTACATCGGCTGGTACATCGTGCACGGCGGCCACGACACGACCCGTCTCCGCACCTCGGAGCCCGGTCACGTCATCACCTTGAACCTCCAGGTGCCGGCGCCGGAGGACCACCGCGACGGGCCGGAGGCGGTCAACAAGGCCAAGGACGAGATCATGGAGAACGTCCGCAGCGTGATCCGCCACTACGCGCCGAACATGACCGATGACAAGTACATCGCCACGTTCGTCAACACCCCGTACGACTCCGAGCAGCGCAACATGGGCTTCGTCGGGGCCAACTGGATGGGGATGCGCCAGTCCGAGGACGAGTGGTTCGCCCGCAAGCCACTCCCGGAGCTGGCTCGCTACCGCACGCCGGTCGAGAACCTCTACCTCTGCAACCACACCTCGTATCCCGGTGGTCTGTGCCTCAGCGCTGTGCCGTACAACCTGATGCACATCCTCAAGGAGGACTACGCGGAGATCGAGGAGTCCACCCCCGACTGGTGGTACCCGTCGCCCTGGCACATCACCGATGCCGAGGGTGCGCGGATCAGGGCGTCGCGCGGCTCCGACGCCTGACGCCGGGGCCACGCCGGCCCGATCATCACTGCCCCGGGGGCATCGGGGCGCGAGTCCACGAGTTCCAACGACGACGAAAAGGCTTCACCATGAGCGGAATCCCCTACCAGCGCCACCGTCCCACTGGCGACATCGCCCGTGAGATGCCGCCCGAGTTCCCCGACCACACCGAGACCGACGTCGTCGTCATCGGTGCGGGTCCGAACGGCCTGATCGCTTCGGCGTACCTGAGCGCCGCGGGTTTCAAGGTGACGCTGATCGAGCGGCGCTTCGAGATCGGCGGCGGCCTGGCCACCGAGGAGATCCTCTTCCCGGGCCGGTACGCCAACACGCATGCGTCGTACCACTACATGGTCGACTACATGCCGCCGATCAACGACTTCGAGCTCGCGGACCAGGGCCTGCGCTACCACAAGCCGTTCGGCCAGATCGGCGGCGTGTTCGGCGACGACTACGTCTACATCTGCCGCTCGCTGGAGGACAGCCGCGACGCGCTGGCACGCTTCGGCTTCGACCAGTCCGACAAGTTCGGCGAGATGGCGTTGCGGTTCCGCGGCATCGTCGACGAGATCCTGGCGCCGGCGACCTACCTGCTGCCGGACCCCCCGCTCGATCTCACCGACGCCCTGCAGCGCACGGCGCGTGGTCAGGACATGCTGGAGATCTCCGAGCAGAGCGCCCTCGAGGTGCTCTCCGCGTACGGCATGCGTGACTCGATCACCGGCACGCTGCTGTACTCGGCGTGCCAGTGGGGTCTCAGCCCCGTCGAGAGCGGCATGGGGTTCTTCGTGCCGCTGCTCGTCGACCGCGGCACCCAGAAGGCGTACGTCCAGGGTGGTTCGCACCGCTTCGCCAGCAGCCTGTCGCGCATCATCTTGCGCCAGGGCGGTCTCATCCTCGACAACTGCGAGGTCGTCGAGATCTCCAACGATGGCTCCCGTGCGACGGGCGTCGTGCTGGAGGACGGCCGGACCATCACCGCACGCAAGGGCGTCCTGTCGACGCTGGATCCGCAGAGCACCTTCCTGCGTCTGCTGCCGGCCGAGGTCGTGCCCGACAGCACCCGTCAGGCGGCCGAGAACTGGGCGTGGGACAAGTGGTCGCTGCTGTCGGTGTTCTTCGCCACCGACCGCAAGCCCGAGTGGAAGGCGAACCCGAACAACGGGATGATCGGCATGCCCGATCCGTTCAACTCGATCCTCGGCTTCGAGGGCACCGACGACGTGGTGAACTTCCTGGGCTCGGTCGAGAAGGGCGAGATCCCCAAGTTCGCCGGCCACTTCACCTGTGAGACGGCGTTCGACAAGACCCTCAGCCAGGTGGAGGGTCAACACGTCAGCTTCTTCCAGATGCCCGCGCCGTACGACTGGCCGTGGGACGAGCGCAAGGACGAGGTGATCCGTCAGGTCACCGCGCTGGTCGACGCCCACTACGAGGGCTTCGCCGACAGCGTCGTCGACATCGCGGTCGAGACGCCACGCAGCATCGAGCAGCGCATCCCGTGCATGAAGCGCGGGTCGATCAAGCACGGTGACTACAACCCGCTGCAGATGGGCTACAACCGCCCGAACGTCGAGTGCTCCTCGAGTCGGACCCCGATCGAGGGCCTGTACCTCGGCGGCGCCTCGATGTTCCCCGGCGGCATGGTCATCGGTGGCCCCGGCTACATCGCGGCGACGGTGATCTGCGAGGAGAACGACGTGAAGTTCCCCTTCGAGAAGACCGACAACGTCAAGCGCTACCTGGCCACCTACTTCCCCGACGGGAAGGACTGATCCGGACCCGCAACGGAGCGATGTCGCAGCTGACCGTCGTCGGGGGATGGAACCTCTGACAGTGCCGAGAGAAGACAGTACCGAGAGAAGGTGGAAGTGCCGGACTACGACGTGATCATCATCGGAGCAGGCTTCGGGGGTCTCACCGCCGGAGCGATGCTCGCCAAGGCAGGCAAGAAGATCCTGGTCGTCGACAAGAGCCACAACCCGGGCGGCAAGGGCCAGACCGTCGAGAAGCAGGGCTACCGCTACGAGATGTGGCCGGTGCTCAGCCTGCCGGCGGACGACTCGAGGTTCCACGAGCTGCTCCGGGAGATCGACGTCGACGACGACGACCTGCTGATGATCCCCGACGGCGAGAACGCCATCGAGCTCAAGTACTGCAACGCGGCAGGGGAGTGGAAGAGCTACATCGGCCCGGCGAAGCAGGTCGAGGACCCGCTCGCGCTCGACCGGATGGAGGAGACCTTCGGGGTCACCGGCGCGGGCATGGAAGCGATGATGAACATGATG